>WRJU01000213.1 GCA_009778425.1 Pseudomonadota bacterium | reverse complement strand
TGGAGGCGCGAGCCGGAGTCGAACCGACCTACACGGATTTGCAATCCGGTGCATAACCGCTTTGCTATCGCGCCGTGATCCAAAAAGGAGGCGCATTATAAACGCGGCGGGCCGTGAAGGGCAACGGCTCAGACGGCAAGGCGCGTACCTCGCAGTTTTTCTTCGCCCGTGGCGGTGTCCAGCCCGTAGAAGGCGGTCAGTTGCGCGTAGACGGCGGGAAAATCGGCGCGCAGGCTCATGGGAGCCTCGAAAAAGGCTTCGGAGGCAACGGCGAAAAATTCGCCGGGGCTGGTCGTGGCGTAGGGGTCGAGGATGGTTTCGATCCCGGCCTCTTCCAATCGGCAGAGACGTTCATAAGCGGCAGAGAACGTTTTCGCCCAGGCTTTTCGGGACATCCCAGGCGGCAAGGCAGGGCAGCCATCGGCGTTACCGCCTGCCATGTCGAGCTTGTGGGCGAATTCGTGGATGACGACGTTGACGCCGGGAGGCGAGCCGTCGTTGAACCAGGACAGCAGCACCGGTCCGTCCGCGCGGGCTTCGCCGAGGAGGATTTCTTCGTATTCGTGCACTACGCCGGTTTCGTCCATGATTTGTTGTGGAACGACGAAATCGCCCGGATACACTACGATGCCGACCCAACCGCGATAGGCGGCTAAGCCCCGATGGTTGAGGATGGGCAGGCAAGCCTGTGCGGCTATCGTGAGCATGATGTCGTCGTCGAGCTGCAGGTCGCGCGCGCCATAGAACTCTTTTTCCGTCAGGAAGTCTTCACTTAGAGTACGCAGCCGGGCGCGCGCCTCAAAGGGGAGCCAGTCGAGGAAAGGCAGGCGCGCTTCGACGCGCGCCCACAGTTCGGCGGGCACGGGTGCGCCATGCCCGCCGGGCAGGGCCAGCCAACGTTTCAGTTTGTCGAGCATATTTGTCTGTACCGGGGCAGTGGAAAAAGACAAGAGATGATACGAAACCTTATGGGATAATTGCGGATATGGTTTCCGTCAAACATGCCGTTAACCGCGATGCGGTCGCGCCCCCCATTGACTTGCTTGCCGAAGGGATGACCCAGGAGGAGCGAGCCGCCATCGAGCGTGCGCTCGCGTTTGCCAGAGAGACTTACGCGGATCATATGCTCGGAACCGGGGAATCGGTATGGACGCATGCACTTGGCTGCGCGCTGATCGTCTCATCGCTACGGTTGGACGTGGATGCCCGTATTGCCGCGCTGCTGTTTTCCATCGAGGAATTTGTCAAGGGCGCGCATGACCAGATCGAAGCTGATTTCGGGCCACATGTCGCCAGATTGGTGGCAGGGCAGCGCAAACTCAACAGTCTGCGGATAGTCACCCAGACCGCTTCCGTGGCTTCTGCGCCGGAGGTTCACGTTCAGACCGAAACCCTGCGCAAGATGCTGCTGGCGATGGTCGAAGACATTCGCGTCGTGTTGCTGCGCCTGGCTTCGCGCACACAGACCTTGCGCTATTTCGCCGATACGCCGGATGAGCGGCGGCGGCACGAGGCGCGTGAGGCCTTGGACATCTACGCGCCGCTCGCCAATCGCCTGGGAGTCTGGCAACTCAAGTGGGAACTGGAAGATTTGTCTTTCCGCTTCCTTGAGCCGGAAACCTACAGGCGCATCGCCAGGATGCTCGATGAACGCCGATTCGAGCGCGAGGAATTCATCCGGAACGCCATCGAGCGCCTGCGCGATGAACTGGTAGCGGTCGGTATTCAGGCTGAAATCCAGGGTCGCCCCAAGCATATCTACAGCATCTACAGCAAGATGCGCTCCAAGAAAATCGACTTTTCGGAGGTCTACGACGTTCGCGCCATGCGGGTACTGGTCGATGAAGTGCGGGACTGCTACGCGGTGCTCGGCATCGTGCATCAGATCTGGCAGCCGATCCATGATGAATACGATGACTATATTTCCCGCCCCAAGGAGAACAATTACCAGTCCCTGCATACCGCCGTGCTGGCCGGTGACGGTAAGGCGCTGGAAGTGCAGGTGCGTACCCATGCCATGCACCAGCATGCCGAACAGGGGGTGGCGTCGCACTGGCGTTACAAGGAAGGCATGGGCATCGGGGGGAACGAGTATGACGACAAGATTGCGCTGCTGCGCAACCTGTTGTCGTGGCGCGACGAGGTAGCGGGGTCTAAGCAGTGGGTCGAACAGTTCAAGCTCGCCTCCTTCAGCGATACCATTTACGTGCTCACGCCGCAGGGCAGGGTGATCGATTTGCCGCGTGGGGCGACGCCGGTCGATTTCGCTTATCGGCTGCATACCGACCTCGGTCATCGTTGCCGTGGAGCCAAGGTCGATGGGCATCTCGTGCCGCTCAATACCCGGCTGGAGAACGGGCAGACGGTGGAAATCGTCGTGACCAAGGAGGGGGGGCCGTCGCGCGATTGGCTGGATGCGCGTCAGGCTTACGTGGCGAGCGCGCAGGCCAAACGCAAGATACGGCAGTATTTTGGGACGCTGGACGAGGCGGAATTGCTCACGCGCGGGCGCAATGCCGTGACGCGTGAAATGCAGCGCGACGGCCATGCGCATATCAACCTCGAAGCCCTGGCGTCCCGCCTTGGCTTCAAGGATACCGATGCGTTTTATGTGGCTGTCGCTCGGGGGGAACCCGGCTCGCGCGCCTTGCAGTCGGCGATGCGTGAGATGGTTGCAGCCACCGGCGCAGCGGAAGCCGAAAGCGATGGCAAGCCGGAAATCGTCGTCAGCCGTTCGCGCGCGGGCAACACTTCCGGCAAGGTATTGATCGTCGGTATGGGCGACCTGCTGACTTCGCTTTCGCGTTGCTGCAAACCGGCTCCGCCGGATGCCATCAAGGGGTTCGTCACGCGGGGGCGAGGGGTGTCGATCCACCGCGTTGATTGCCGCGATTTCCGCCATCTCGCCGAGCAGCATCCCGAGCGTGTCACCGTCGCCGAATGGGGGGAGCGGGCTTACGACAAGAATCAATCCACCTTTTCGGTGGACATTCTCGTTCAGGCGATGGATCGCCAAGGCTTGTTGCGCGACATCTCCGAATTGCTGCTGCGCGAAAAGCTCAACCTGACGGCGGTCAACACCCAAAGCAAGAAGAACATGGCGAACATGCGTTTCACCCTGGAAGTCGGCAGCATCGCGCAGTTGCAGCGGGCGCTTGTGCAAATCCGGGAAGTGAAGGGGGTGCTGGAAGCGCGAAGGGGGTAGGGGGCGCTCGCTCGGTGTCAATGCGCCAGAGACTGGATTTTTTCTTTGGAAAGCCCCGTGAGTGCCATGATCTCTTCAATGGGCAGATTCTTTTTCAAGGCGGTACGGGCAACGGAGAGAAGTCCTTCTTCAAGCCCTTTCTCTTTTGCCGCTTGTATCCGCGCGGCGTTGTCCCATTCCATCTTTTCGCGGGATTCGGCCAGCAGACGAATGCGCTCGTCTTCCGAAAGTTCTTGCAGTCGAGCTACGGCTTTGCCTATCTGTGGATTTTTCTCTGCAAGCATCTTCAACTCCTCTTCCTCACGCGACCCCATGAACTTCAGCCAACTCCATAACGCGCTTCCGTCCGTATTGTGCGGCAATTTTGGCAATTCGAGGGTGTTGACTTCCACGAGGTCGGTGAATTCCGAGCCGGTCCTGGGGTCATGCAGCCGGTAGCAGTTATGGTAGCAGCCGTTCTCTGGAATCTGAACGTAGTAGGTGATCAGTATGCAGATGGAACGCTCGATCTTCCGGTAGTTCTCCCCCCGGCCAATCTGTTCGGTGATCAAGCGAGAGAGGTAGAAGACGATGCGCTCGCGCATCTGGGGTTGTTCAGCAATCTGTATTTCGATGTCGACCATTTTCCCTGTGGCGGTTTTGGCCTTGATGTCGAGAATGCCCCGTTTGTCGTTGATACCTTCGCCGTTCAAGTGTGGGTCGACGAGTACGATATTCAGGTAGTCGTCAGAGGGTAAATCGAGTGCAGCTTGAAGGAAATCGGTCAAGGGGCCAGTGTCCTTGGCATCCCCGAAAAGCAGCTTGAAGACTAGGTCATTGCGAGGCGAAAGGAAGGGGCGGGACATTCTGAATTCTCCGGGACATTCCATATAGGATATTCCGAAGGCATTGATGATTCAAGATGCTATTATGATTTTTCTTAAATGGGTATCTTATGCGGAGTGGGCATTCCGCCATCTGGCGGTTGCGTGATTCCGTCTCGCGCGGTGGGTAGGTTTCGCGAAATTGTCGGCAACGACGCCGTTGCGGCCAATCAAGATGTGCATGTATTCGGCGAGTGTACTCAGGCGGGTGCTGGCGGGGTCGAGCGCGCGGGCGCGTTCGATCAGGGAACGCGCCTGACTGGCAAGCGTATGGTTCCAGCCGCGATGTTCGATATGGCGCAAGAGGGCGAGCGCGGCATTGAACAGCACTACCGGATGGCCGGGCATCTGGCGCACGGCATCCATCATCGCTTCGACCGCGCCGGTGTAGTTGCCGGTGCGCGCTTTTTCGGCACCAGCCTTGATGAGATTGCGGACTTCTTCCTGAACATTTCTTTCAAGGCTCTCCGAAAGCAGTTCCAGCCCGCGTGACTGGAGCAGCCCGCGCAGGGCGTTGACCGTTTGTTCGTCGCCGGTCACGCGCAGGATGTTCGAGACGACTTCACTGCCCGCAGCCCTCATGTCGTGGTCGAAACATGCTTTCACCAACTCGCGGGACAACCCGGGGGAGAGTGTCGCGCCCGTACCTGCGAGGCTGGCCGCCGCGCTGAGTTCCGCTTGCGCCTCTTGTTCGTCGCCCGTATGCGCGTAGAGCATCGCGTTGGCAAGTGCCTTGCACAGTGCGGCATTGGGCTGGCTGCCGAGGCTGCGCTCAATGTCGCCGATGGTGTTGCGCGCGGCATCGGTCTTGTCTTGCGCCAGTTGCGCCTGCGCCAGCCGCACATGGTCTTCGGGATTACGGAAACCGGAGTTCGCGCTCTGGCGGACGACCTCTGCCAGCGCCGTTTCGGCGGCAGCGGCATCATTGGCTTCCATCGCCAGTTCGCCGAGCCGACGCTGACGGCTCAGACGATAGGGAGAGTGCTCAATCGCCGTATGCAGTACCTCGCACGCGGCCTTGGCCTGTCCGCTCTCCGCGCGCACACGGGCGAGAAGGTCGTAGGCGGCCATGAAACGATCATTGTCGACGATAAGCCCGGAGAGCAGGGTATCGGCTTGCGCATAGTCTTTCTTGAATGCCAGGCAGCGAGCCAGCCCGAGTTGCGCCCAGGGAGTGTGCTGGCTCTCGGTGATCTGGCGATAAATCGCCTCCGCCTCGTCAAGTTGTCCGGCGGCGATGTAGAACCCGGCTTCGAGCCGATGAAAATCAAGCAGATATTGTGGATAAGTGGTTTCCGCCTCCAGACAATATTCAATCGCTCCGAGCCAGTCGCCGATGGCAGCCAGTTGCCATGCCGGAAGAAGAGCCTCGCGCCTGTCCGCGATTCGCGTCAGGCGCGCTTCAAGCGCGCCGGGAGCCAGGGGCGTGAGGATGTAGTCGTCGGGCAGCAATTCGGCGGTTCCGACCACGCGCTCGTAATTGCGCTCGCCCGTAATCATCACGAACAGCGTATCGCTGGTGATGATTTCGTGCTGGCGCAAGTCTTCGAGAAAATGTTGCCCGTCCTGGCCGTCCCCCAGTTCAAAATCGCACAGGATCATCTCGTAATGGTGTGCCCGCAGGTGGCGCAGGGCGGTGTGCGCCGTCACGGCAAAATGCACGACGCCAAACCCGAACGAAGACAGCATGCCGCGCAGTTGCGCGCGCAGCTTTGTATTGCTGACGATGACGAGAACCTGTAGGTCTTCAAATCTGGGCATGGCGGCGCATTCTGGAAATGAAGCTGAAAGAGCGGTGATTATTTCAGCGCGAAGCCGCGCGCCCGCAGAAAATCAACCAACCTGTCGCGCCCGGAAAGGGTTTCCGCTCCCGCGACGCGCTTGGACGAATGTACCGCCCAGGTGCCGCGCACGTTCATTTTCTGTTGCTCGTAGAAGCGCATCATCGCGCTGTTATAGGTTTCAATGCCGGGTTCTTGCGCGTCGAGTGAATAACGCTCATGGTGCAGCACCACCGACTGCGGCAATCTCGGTTTGATACTGGCGGGCCGGGCCGGGTCGGGCTTGCCTACGCACATGCCGAACACGGCAACGGTTTTGGGCGGTAGCGCGAGCAAATCGGCAACCTCTTCCGGTTTGTCGCGCATGCTGCCGATAAAGACCACGCCCAGCCCGAGCGATTCCGCCGCCGCTGCCGCGTTTTGCGCGGCCAGCGCCGCGTCGATGGCTCCTACGAGAAAGGCTTCGAGGTAATCAAGCGCCCCGTCCGGGCGCTGAGTCATCTCGGTCAGGCGTTCCAGCCGGGCGAGGTCGGCAATCCACACCAATTGCAGCGGCGCTTCCGCGACCTGATCCTGTTTGGCGGCCAGTTCGGCCAGTTTCGCCCGCCGCGCCGGGTCGCGTACCGCTATCACGCTCCAGGCTTGCAGATTGGATGAACTGGATGCCGATTGCGCGGCGGCGATGATGGCAGCGAGTTGATCGTCATCGACCGGATCGGGCAGGTAGGCGCGTACCGAGCGGTGGCCGAGCAGATGTTCGATGACGGGCGACCATGCTGCCGGGGCAGGCAGGGAAGCATCGCCGTAACGCGCGGCGATGAGTTGCTGTGGTGTGGGCATATAAGCCTCCTTAGATAAAAGTATAAACAGCTTGCTACAGTGAGCTAAGCGGGAAACAGCGCCTTGTTTTTCTTCTTCTTCTTCGATGATAGGCAAAATATTCTCCCCTCTTCCCTCGTGGGAGAGGGGCGGGGGGAGAGGGATAAGGGTGTGCCGCACTCACATGGGTCTGTAAAGGACTAAACAAAAAACGCTCTAGCTGTTCCACCCCCGGTTTTGCGTCATATCATGGTTTTCCATCCTCGCTGCCGGATGCTGGCAGATGCCAGCATTCATCTTTGCCGGGGGATGATGCTTCGTCCGCCAGATAGGCATGCGTGCCGCTGAATTCGTAGTAAACCCGCGCCAGCAATTCGGCCAGGACGCCGGAAGTCACCATTTGCACACCGGCGATGACGAGGAATAGGCCGCCGAAGAGCAGCGGGCGCGTACCGATGCTTTCTCCAAGGAAAAACTTGACCCCGGCAAGATAAGCGAGGATGAGGCCGCCCAAGGCTCCGAGCATGATGCCGATGCCGCCGAAGAAATGCCCCGGACGGGTGCGGTAGCGCATGAAGAAATAGACAAAGATGAGATCGAGCACGACGCGGAAGGTGCGGGAGATGCCGTACTTGGATTGCCCGAATACGCGAGCGTGATGGGTGACGACTTCCTGCGCGATGCGACGGGGCGTCGTTACCGTTGCCAGCCAGGCGGGGATGAAACGGTGCATTTCGCCGTAGAGCCGCACGCTCTTGATGGCGCTGCCGCGAAAGACCTTGAGGCTGCAACCGTAATCGCGCAGGTGGACGCCGGTCATCCGGGCGATGAGGCGGTTGGCGATCCGCGATGGAATCTTGCGGAGCTGGTTGTCCTGGCGATCCTTGCGCCAACCGGCAACGAGATCGAGGTCTTCATCGAGCAGGCGCCCGACCATGCGCGGGATGTCGATGGGGTCGTTTTGCAGGTCGCCGTCCAGGGTGGCGATGACGCTGCCGCGCGCGGCGTCGATACCGGCCTGCATGGCCGCCGTCTGTTTGAAATTGCGCCTGAGCCGGACGACGCGCACATGCGGCCCCCTGATGGCCGCGCAGCGCGCCAGTTCCGACGGCGTGGCGTCGGTGCTGCCGTCATCGACCAGCACCACTTCCCACGGCCACGGGTAGGGTTCGAGCGCGAGGTGGATGCGGTCGAGGAAGGGTTCGACGTTTTCAGCCTCGTTGTACATCGGCACGATGACAGATAGGGTATGGCGCGGCAGGGAAGCCGGAATTTGCGGCTCAGTGGGAGGAAGGGGAGACAGGTTCATGGGTTTACTTCTTGGACTCGGTCGGCTCTGCCGTCGGGTGCGTGGGTTGAATTTCAGGCAGCAATGCGGCAATGATACCGGCACAGACGGAACATGCAATGACGAAAAGATGCAGCGCCAATGCCGCGCGCAGACCGTCGGCAAGCATGATGCCGTTGGGCAGCAATGCCGCCGCCGCCCCGGCCTCGTAAGTGCCGAATCCCGCCACGCCCTGCACCGGGAGGATGGCGGCGAGTTCCGCCCCCAACGCGCCTGCCGCGCCCGTGTTCAGGCTCGTCCCGATCAGCGCGGCCAACAGGTACGCTTGCGCAGCGAGTTTGACCGACCAGTTCGCAATCGTCCAGAACCAGCCGTAGCGGGCATGTTGGGTCGATTTGGCGAAGGCGTCGCGCAAGCGGGCGAACCGGCTCTCCGGGGATGAGGAATGTGGACGGCGCGCCCAGCGCGGCAGCGCCCAGGCAAAGAGGATGAGCGCGGCTACGCCCGCGAGGCGCAGCGCAAGCGGCAGCCCCGGCCAGACCGCGACCGCGAGCACGGCCACGACCAGCGCGTCCTGCAAACGGAACCAGAAAAGGGAAGCCAGCGCGCGCGTGAGCGGCGTACCGAAGAGTTTGCCGAGCAGAATGGGAAACGCCGCCTCGCCGCCGCGAAACGGCACGATGTTCACCGCCGCGTTGTGCATGAGCACGATGCGCAGGCAAGCGCCGAAACGGCCATCGGCTTCATGGCGGAATTCATCGAAGACCCGCGCCGCGCGCAGCAGGTAACTCAGGAAAAACCCCGCTGCCGCCAATCCGAGCGCGCTGCCGGGGAGGTGTTCCAGCATCGCGGCGAGGTCGGTCCATTGCTGTTTATCCAGCAACCAGAACACGAACGCCAGCGTGAATGCGACGGCAAGGCCGCGCTTGACGATTTTCATGCTGAATCTTGCGCTCTCGACGCCGCAGGGCGCCACAAGGCATAAAGCGCCCCGGCAAGGCCGATGGCGCAGAGCAGGTATTGCATCCAGAGTCCCCTGGGATAGCCCGTGTTTTCAAAAACGGACATCACTGCGCAAAGAAGCGCGATTCCCGCAAGGATACGCTGGCCGAGGGCATTTTCCCAAAACCGCCACCGCGCCGAAAGTTCGCAGCCGAGCGAGGCCGTCGCCCAACCGCCCACCGCCCCGGCGAGCAGGTCGAGCGGCCAGTGCGCCCCGACGGCGATTCTTGAAAACGCAACCAGCATCGCGGCGGGCAGAGCGAGCCAGGCCAGCCGCCGCCGGGAGCAGAACACCAGAATGCCGGCGGCTACGAAGACGGTCACGCTATGCCCGGAAGGAAAGGAGTGCCAGCGTAGCGTCGAGTCGATGATCTGGAAGGTCTCGTGCGGAAGAACGGACGCCGGGCGGGACACATCGGCAAACCGTTTGATCGCGTGGGTATAGAGCGCGGCGAACGGCGTTGTCAGCAGTGCCGCCGCCATCCATCGCGGCCACTTGGCAAGCGTGGGTGCGGCCAGGCAAAAAGCGCCGAGCGTGTTGCCCAGGTTGGTGATCCCGGCCCAGAAGAAAGGGGGGAGCCACTGCGCCGCCGCGTTTCCCGCCAGGAATGCCTCCTTGTTGGCGTCGGTTGCCAGTATGGCTCCCATGCAAAGGGCGCAGACCAGGATGGGCAGGATCACTCGCATGTTTGAAAGAACGGGCGTCAAACCTTGAAATTGGCGATGCGCGAGCTGGCCAGTGACAGCCGGGTAGCCAGTACGGTGAGGAAAGCCTGGTAGAAGTGCATGCGACAGGCTTCGGATGCGTGTTCCAGCGCCTGTCTGCGAATCGTAATGAGCCGTACCGTGGACGTCGCTTTCACCGAAGCGGAGCGCACGCCTTTACCGGCGGAAAACAGGGCGATTTCGCCGAAACAGTCCCCAGGGGCAAATACGCCGAGCAGGGTGCGGTTTCTTTTGACCTGAGCTTCGCCTTCGACCAGAAAGCTGAAGTGGTCGCCCACTTCACCTTCCTTGAGGATGACCGTGCCGGGCTGGAATTGATTCCATTGCGAGAAACCGATGGTTTCCCACAGTTCGGCGTCGGAAAATTTGTTGAAGAAGGGGAGTGTGCGCAGGAAGCGGAATTTTTCAGTTTCCGGCAAAGCCTCCTGGTCGGGTTCCATGGCGCAGTTGCGGAAGGCAAGCGTGAGGTCGTGCGAGAACTCGACCCAGGTCTGGTAGCGGTGCTCGACATCCTTTTCCATCGCGCGATGTACGATGATTTCAAGCTCTTCGGGAATTTCCGGGCGGTATTCGGTGAGCGCGGGCGGTATTTCGTTGGCGATGCGGTAGATGAGGTTGTAGTTGTTGTCGCACTCGAACGGCAGATGCCCGGTGAGCAACTGGTACATCACCACGCCGAGCGAGTAGATGTCGGAGCGATGATCGACCTGTGCCTCACGCACCTGTTGCGGCGACATGTACGCGGGCGAGCCGAGATTGGCGATTTGCGTGACTTCGCTCGTTGCCTGGAAAGCCGCGCCGAAGTCCGAGATGCGGATGTCGTTTCCGTCCGCTGCGGAGAGCAGGATGTTGGCGGGCTTGATGTCGCGGTGGGTGATGCCGTTGTGAAAAGCGTAATTGAGCGCCCGTGTGCATTTGAAGATGATTTCGATGACGCGCTCGAACGAAGCCAGCCTGCCGGGACGCGCCAACGCCTCCAAGGTTCCGCCGGGGACGTATTCCATCGCCACATAGGCGTCATCGGCATCGACGACTGCGTCGTAAATTCGCACGATATGCGGGTGTTTGAGTTTTCCCGCAAGCGACGCCTCGTTGACCAGGAGTTGCCGGAACAGGCGGCCACGATGGGGCGGTTTGAAAAAGACGGGGTTGATCCGTTTGACCGCGACTTCGCGCTGGTTGAAGGGGTCCCAGGCCAGATATACGCTGCTCGTCGCCCCTTCTCCGAGCAGGCGGCGGATTTCGTATTTGCCGATCCGCTCAAGGGGCATCACACCTCCTTTTGCGCGTTCAGTTCATCGCGGGCTTGCGCGATGGCCGCGCGTACCGCGTCGGGGGCCGTGCCGCCGATGTGGGCGCGCGCGCCAAGCGAGCCTTCGATGGAGATGGCCGCAAGCGCGTCTTCGGCCAGCCGTTCAGCCGCGCCGGGCACTTTGGCAAGCGCCGCCCGCAGCTCATCGAGGCTTAAGCGGGAAAGATCGAGGCCGCGTTCCTCGGCAGCGCGCACCGCCAGCGCCACGGCCTCATGCGCGTCGCGGAAGGGCAGCCCCTTTTTCACCAGATAATCGGCAAGGTCGGTGGCGGTGGCATGTCCCTGCGCGAGCGCCGCGCGCATGTTGCCGGGATTGACCTGAATGCCGCCGATCATGTCGGCGTAGATACGCAGGGTGTCGATCACGGTGTCCGCCGTATCGAACAGCGGCTCCTTGTCTTCCTGATTGTCCTTGTTGTAGGCCAGCGGCTGGCCTTTCATGAGAGTGAGCAGCGCCACGAGATGACCATTGACGCGCCCGGTCTTGCCGCGCACGAGTTCGGGCACGTCGGGGTTTTTCTTCTGCGGCATGATCGAAGAGCCGGTGCAGAAACGGTCGGCGAGGTCGATGAAACCGACGCGCGGGCTCATCCACAAGATGAGTTCTTCCGAGAGCCGGGACAAGTGCGTCATCAACAGCGCACCCGCCGCGCAAAACTCAATGGCGAAGTCGCGGTCACTCACGGCGTCCAACGAGTTGCGGCAAAGTTCATCGAAACCAAGCTCAGAGGCGACCGATACCCGGTCGATGGGGTAGCTGGCCCCGGCCAGCGCCGCCGCACCCAGCGGCAGGCGGTTCACGCGGCGGCGGCAATCCGTGAAACGCTCAAAGTCCCGGCGGGGCATCTCGTAATAGGCG
>WRJU01000212.1 GCA_009778425.1 Pseudomonadota bacterium | reverse complement strand
TCATGATGGCAAACTGGCGCACGACTTTGTAGTTATAAGTCGCTTGCGATTGCATATGAGTCACCTCTTGGTTAGAGAAAATCTTCCTTAGTACAGCTAACGGCACCGAAAACAGCGAGACACCGTTCGCGTCGGCAGAAGAATACCTTCAGGCCGAATCTACAATTTGATACAGATCAAGTTGTAGAGGTGTGCATTCTATGGCAACTGAGCACGAAGATGAACTCAGTATCGACCGCAATCCTTGAATAGGCCCGTTCTCTACGGGACGCACATCGGTGCATGGCTCCCCCGAAAAACCCCTCTTCCCTATAGAGAGCGCGCGCGCCGGACATTTTGAGCGTTTTTTTATTTAATCCTATACAGACCCATGTGAGCACGGCACACACTTGAATAGTAAGCGCTTTAGCGAAAAAGGCGTCATGGATGACGGGAGTTGCGCCCGACACGCATTCAGGTAAAAAAACATTCAGACGAAAAAAAGGGTGCGCATACACGCACCCCCAACCCCAACAGAGAGACAAAATCTTTGAACCGACCAGATCCTGAAAGCAGAATTCAGATACCTCACTAAACGATGTTCAGTATGCCCTGTTTTTCTCTCATTCTTTTGACGCAAGTCAAAGCAAATGCTTGTTTCCCGTGCTGCCCAATAAGCTGTTTGAGCCGCCCTGCTCCGCCACTTTATCCATTACGGGGATTGCGTCCGGCACATGCTCATCACGGCCTCTGAAGTCACTTTTCCGCTGCCCCGGCATCCTCTTCTTCCCCATGCACCGGCTCGTCCCGATCATCGAACAGGATACGGTACGCGGGGCCTTCGAGATCGTCGAACTGCCCGGAACGCAACGCCCACCAGAATACCGCGCCGATGACGAAGACCAACAGCACTGAAATCGGAATCAACAGGTAAAGACTATCTTCCATTTTCGCCTTACTCCCGGCGGCGCCGTTGCAGGCGCAGCGCGTTGAGAACCACCAGCAGCGAACTGCCGGCCATGCCGACACCCGCGATAAGGGGCGTCACTCGCCCCATCATTGCCAACGGCACGATGGAAAAATTGTACACAAACGCCCACCACAAATTTTGCCGGATGAGCTGCAAGGTTTTCCGAGCCAAACCGGCTCCGTCGCCGAGCCTGGAAAAATCTTCGCTGAGCAGCACGATGTCGGCCTGGTTGCGGGCAAGGTCGGTTCCGCTGCCCATCGCTACCGAAACATGCGCCTGCGCCAGTACTGGCGCATCGTTTACGCCGTCGCCGACCATCACCACCACCTTGGCCGGGTTTTCTTGCAAACGGGCAATGAATGCCTGTTTGTCCTGCGGAGACATCCCTCCATAAATATCGGCGATTCCCAGTTGATGGCCGACCGCCGCGACTGCCGTCGGCGCGTCGCCAGAGAGAACCGTCACCGGGATTTTCGCCGCCATGAGTTGCCGGATGAAGTCCGCCGCTGCCGGACGCAGGGCATCGGCAAAACGAAAAAGCCCCAGCCAGCCGCACTCATCGGCAAGCGCAGCCACTGTTCCCGCCTTCGCTTCCATCCCGGCGGCCTCGGTCGGCACGGACAGCCCCGCGCGCGCAGCAACGAAATCCGGACGGCCTACCCACACTGCCCCGCCGCTGTACCGTCCGGCCATTCCATGCCCCGTCACCGCAATGACATCGCTGACCGCGACCGGCGGTTTTCCGGCTGCCGCATCGCGCAAGGCAGCCGCTACGGGATGCTCGGAACCCTGTTCCAGCGCAGAGCCCAGCGCACACAAGGCATCAACGTCCATCGCGCCAAGGGGCAAGGTTTCTTCCAGCCGCATTTGTCCCGTCGTCAGCGTACCGGTTTTGTCGAACACGTAATGATTGACCCGCGCCAGAGCCTCGATGGCATGCCCGCGCGTGACCAGTACGCCTATGCGCGCCAGCGCGTCGGTCGCCACCGTGAGCGCGGCGGGAGTCGCCAGCGACAGGGCACAGGGACAAGCCACCACCAGCACGGACACGAACACCCATAGGGCTCGCGCCGGATCGACGAAATGCCAGACGACCCCCGTCGCCGTCGCCAGCGTCAGCAGGACGACGACGAAAATCGTTGCCCAGTAATCGGAGAGCGCCGCCAGCCTTGGTTTCTCGCTCGCCGCCCGCTCCATCAGGCGACGGATCGCTGCCAACCGGGTACTGTCTCCCACCTGTTCGACCCGCATCACAAGCGGGCTGGAAATATTGATGCTGCCGCCGGTAAGTGGAGAACCGGCCTTTTTGGGCACGGGGCGGCTCTCGCCGGTCAACAGCGCCTCATTGGCCTCGCTCACGCCGTCGATCACGACCCCGTCGGCTGGAATGACCCCACCTGGACGCACCAGTACGCAATCCCCCGGCACGAGTTGCGAAACAGGCACCTGCTCGCCATCGGGAAGGGGCCAGCGCGGCAAGCGTTCCGTGAATGCAGGCAGAATCTTGCCCAGTTCCTCGATTCCGCGCACCGCCCGCGCCCTGGCAAGCATTTCGAGATAACGCCCGCCCAACAGGAAAAAGACGAACATCGTCACCGAATCGAAATAGACTTCCGGCCCATTGGCCAGCGTCGCCCACAGGCTTGCCAGAAAGGCGCTGCCAACGCCGAGCGCGACCGGCACATCCATCCCCAGGCGGCGCAAACGGATGTCACGCACAGCATGCCTGAAAAACGGCGCGGCGGAATACAACACCACCGGCAGGGTCAGTATCAGGCTGGCCAAGCGAAACCACAATTGCTCACGGAACGACATTTCCCCGTCGCCCGCGATGTAGGCAGGAACCGCGTACATCATCACCTGCATCATGCCGAACCCGGCGACGAATACCCGCCACAACATCGTGCGCCGCTCGCGCTCGGCAACGTCCTCGGCGCGCGCGGCGTCATAGGGGTAAGCGCGATAACCGATGGACTGGATAGCGCCGAGAATGTCGGAGAGTTTGATCTTGCGTTCGTCCCAACGCACACGGACGCGCCGGGTGGCGTAATTGACCTGCACCGCCGAAACCCCCGGCTGGAGGGCAATGTGCTGCTCGTTGAGCCATACGCAGGCCGCGCAAGTGATGCCTTCGAGAATCAGCGAAGTCTCGCGTTCATGTTCGCTGACCGGGCGCACGAAATTTTGCTGAAATTCTGGATGATCGAAGTGCCCCAGTTCGCGCAGTTCCTCCGGTATCGCCTCAGGACGCCTTTCGGGCATGGCATCGCGGCGGCGGTAATAGTCGGACAGCCCGTTATCGACGATCAGCCGCGCTGCCGCCTCGCATCCGGCACAGCACATGCGGCGCTGCCTGCCATCCACGGCGACGTGATAATCCGCCTGCGGCGGAACTGGCAGGCCGCAGTGATAACAGGCCGGGTCGGCAGAAGGCATGACGGGCATATTATTTGAGCCAGGTAATTCCATAGAAGTTCGTTTCGCTGAATCTTTCCGTCCGGTCACGATAGCCGACAGGCTATCCGCCCAAAAGGATGTGGAAAACCGGAATGATGAATATCAGCGCACAATCGGCTTGTAACGTATCCGTTTGGGTTTCGCACCTTCTTCGCCCAGGCGCTTTTTCTTGTCCGCCTCGTATTCCTGGTAGTTGCCGGCGAAGAGCGTCCATTGGGAATCGCCTTCCGCTGCGAGGATATGGGTGGCGATGCGGTCGAGGAACCAGCGGTCGTGGGAGATGACGAGCGCCACGCCCGCAAACTCTAATAGGGCGTCTTCCAGCGCGCGGAGGGTTTCCACGTCCAGGTCGTTGGAAGGCTCATCGAGCAATAGCACGTTGCCGCCCGCCATCAGGGTTTTGGCAAGGTGGAGCCGCCCGCGTTCGCCGCCGGACAGTTTGCCGACCTGCTTGCCCTGATCCGCGCCCTTGAAGTTGAAGCGGCCAATGTAGGCACGGCTTGGCATCTCGAACTTGCCGATGGTGAGCACGTCCGAGCCGTCCGCCAATTCTTCAAATACCGTCTTGTTGCCGTCGAGACAATCGCGCGTCTGGTCGACGCAGGCCAGTTTGACGGTCGGGCCGATGACGACTTCGCCGGAATCGGGCGTTTCCTGCCCTGTGAGCATTTTGAAGAGGGTCGATTTGCCCGCGCCGTTGGGGCCGATGATGCCGACAATCGCGCCCGGCGGCACGGTGAAGGAGAGTTGATCCATCAACAGTCTGTCGCCGAAGGCTTTGGTGACGCCGTTGAATTCGATCACTTTGTCCCCCAATCGCTCGGCGACGGGGATGAAGATTTCCTGAGTCTCGTTGCGCTTCTGATACTCGAAGCTCGACATTTCCTCGAAGCGAGCCAGTCGCGCCCTGGATTTGGCTTGCCGCGCCTTGGGGTTGGAGCGCACCCATTCGAGTTCCTGCTTCATCGCGCGCATGTGGGCGTCGACCTGTTTCTGTTCCTGTTCCAGCCGCGCTTCTTTCTGTTCGAGCCAGGAGGAGTAGTTGCCTTTCCACGGGATGCCGCAGCCCCGGTCGAGTTCGAGAATCCACTCGGCCGCGTTATCGAGGAAGTAGCGGTCGTGGGTGACGGCGACGACCGTGCCGGGAAACCGCTGGAGGAATTGTTCGAGCCATTCGACGGATTCGGCGTCGAGGTGGTTGGTGGGCTCATCGAGCAGGAGCATGTCGGGCTTGGAAAGGAGCAGCCTGGCGAGCGCGACGCGGCGTTTCTCGCCGCCGGAAAGCTGGCTGATCTGTGCCTCCCACGATGGCAGCCGCAGGGCGTCGGCGGCAATTTCCATCTGGTTTTCGATGTCGGCGCCACCGGTGGCGATGATGGCTTCGAGCCGCGCCTGTTCCTCGGCGAGCTTGTCGAAGTCGGCATCCGGCTCGGCGTAGGCGGCGTAGACGGCTTCGAGCCGCGCCTGTGCCTGAGTGATTTCGCTGAAGGCGGCTTCCACTTCCTGTTTTACGGTCTTTGCGGGGTCGAGTTGCGGTTCCTGCGGCAGGTAGCCGATGGACAGATTCGGCAGCCATTGCACTTCGCCATCGAATTCGGTTTCCACCCCGGCCATGATCCTGAGCACGGTGGACTTTCCCGCGCCGTTCAGGCCCAGAAGGCCGATTTTCGCGCCGGGAAAAAAGGAGAGGGAAATGTCCTTGATGATCTGGCGTTTGGGCGGGACGGTTTTGCTCACGCGGAGCATGGACATGACGTATTGAGCCATTGGGGAAGTCTCTGTTGCGTTGTTGCGGGCGGTAGGGGGGCGACTATAGCGGATTTCAGCCGCAGTGATAACGACGCATCAGCGTAGTTTGCGCAGTGTTTTGCCTAAGATGCCCGCGCCACTGGCTCGATACTTTGCAACAGTTGCGCGAAGGTAGCCGCCGGAACCGGCTTGCTGCACAGAAAGCCCTGGTATTCCTTGCACTGATAATCCATCAGGATGTCGAGATGTTCTTCTGTTTCGACACCTTCGGCCAATGTTACCAGGCGCAGTTCGCGGGCCATGTCCAGCACCATGCGCACAATGGCCATCCCGCTATCGGTGTTCAGGTCGCGGATGAAAGACCGGTCGATCTTGAGTTTGTTGAACGGGAAATGCCGCAGATAGGCGAGGCTGGAATAGCCAGTGCCGAAATCGTCGATGGAAAGCCTTACGCCCAATGCTTTCAAGGCATGAAGCGCCGTGCTCATCTGTTCTGCCACCAGGACGCTCTCGGTGACTTCAAGTTCCAGCCAGCGCGGGTCAAGCCCGGATTGGGTCAAGGCCGAGGAAACATCGTCGATCAACTGTTCATGCTGTAGTTGTTTGGACGACAGGTTGACCGCCATGACGATGGGTGGCAGTCCTTGGTTTTGCCATGCTTTGTTTTGACGGCAGGCTTCCTCCAGCACCCATCTTCCGATGGGCAGGATGAGGCCCGTTTCTTCGGCAAGCGGGATGAAATCCATCGGCGAAATCAGCCCTTGTTGGGGATGCTTCCAGCGCAACAGGGCTTCGCAGCCGCAGATGCGCCCGCTCAGAATATCCGTCTGAGGCTGGTAGTGGAGCGATAACTCATGCCGTCTCAGGGCACTACGCAGGTCAGCTTCGCGTTGTACGCGCAGGATCAGGGTCTTACCGAGGGTTTCCGAGAAAAAGCGGTAGGTGTTGACACCGACTTCCCGCGCCTGACGCATGGCGGTATCAGCCTTGCGCAACAACTCGTCGGCATGCTGGTGGCTACCTGAGACCATGCACACACCGACACAGGCAGTACAGATGATCGGTTGGCCCTTGAAGAGGACCGGGCGCGCAATGGTTGCCATGACCTTCTTGATGACGGGTTCGATTTTTTCCAACTGGCTGGCGGACAACTGGATGCCGAAATTATCGTCACCCAGGCGGCCAACGATGTCTTCGTCACGCAATATCTTCCGGATGCGGCCAGCGACACGCTGAAGCAGAAAGTCGCCTGCCTGATGCCCGTAAGCGTCGTTGATCCGGCTCATGTGATTCAGGTTAAGTACCAGCAGGGCATCTACGTCGTAGTTGGCCAGACGTTCATCCAGAATATCGATGAATCCCTTGCGGTTGGGCAGGCCGGTGAGGGAGTCGACGCTGGCGAGGCGCTTGATGCGCTCTTCGGTTTCGCGGTGTCCGGAAAGATCGTTCAGGAACACGATCCAGTTTTTCGTCCCGGACTGTTCATCCGTCGCGGAAACAATGCGGCAAAGGAAGGGCTTTCCAGCGCCCTTCTTATTGAGAATGTGAATTTCATTGCTCCAGGAGGCATTGCTTTTCATCTTCCGTATCGCGGAGCGGATGAATTGGCGACCAATCCCGGCGATGAGAAACTCTTCCGAAAAATGCCCTACCAGTTCTTCTTCTTTGTAGCCGGTAATGTGGAGCAGCGCCTTGTTGACGATCATGATCCGCAGATGCCGGTCAAGGATCACGAGACCTTCGTTATGGTACTCAAATATCCGATTGATGACCTGCTTGCGGGATTCAGCCTCATGAAGGTGTTGGGTCAGTTTCGCCATGTAATCGGCGTACGATCTCCATCCGCGCAGGCCGAGCAGCGAAATCAGTATCATCAAGATACAGGGCAGCACGAAAATGATGCCCGGATACTGGTTGGCAAAAATGAAGGAATCTGCGGAACCAAGTAGTGCAAAGAAAAAAAGAATGATAGATGAAACGAATAGCAGGACGGTTGCAAGCTGCATGAACGCATGCAGGGCGCGCGCTCTGTCATTGGGGGCGGAAGGAGCAAGATAATCGGCGTTCATGGAATAAATCAGCCTTTCTGGTGTGGCTTTTTTGAATCACCCCTTTCTTACGACAGAGGATTCCTCAATATGGTCTTGGGGGCCTTCGGCTCCCGGTTATGCTTTGTCTCGCTTGACTCTGCCACTCATTATGGAGGTTGCGCGAGACCCGTGTTCAAGCCTACGAGATTTTGAGCGAAATCGGAGGCGGGAACCGGGCGGCTGAAAAGGTAGCCCTGGAAGATGTCGCAACCATGTTCAAGCAGGAAACAGCTCTGCTCATCGGTTTCCACGCCTTCCGCGACAACCTTGAGGCCAAGGGCGTGAGCCAGCCCGATGATCGCGATGGCAATCGAACCGCCGGTATCCATACCCTGGATGCCCGCGACGAAACTTCTGTCGATCTTGAGGAAGTTGACTTCAAACTGCTTGAGATACGAAAGCGACGAATAGCCGGTTCCGAAATCGTCGATGGAAAGGCTTACCCCCATGCGACGCAGACAGGAAAGGATGTCGACGGTGCGATCGACATTGCGCATCAATATGGATTCGGTGAGCTCAAGTTCGAGCAGTTCGGGCTCAATACCTGCCGCTTCCAGGCTATCGCTGACCTGCGCCAGTAAATCGCTTTGCAGGAATTGCTGTGCCGACAGATTGACAGCAACCGGCACGACGGGCAACCCGGCTTCCCGCCATTCGCGGATTTGTCGACAGGCGGTGCGCAGCACCCACGCGCCGATGGGTACGATGAGCCCGGATTCTTCGGCCAGATGAATGAAGCGGCTGGGCGGAATCGTGCCATATTCGGGATGCCGCCAGCGCAGGAGCGCCTCGGCGCCTTTCAGGATGCCGGTACTGGAATCTACCTTGGGCTGATAGAAAAGTTCCAGTTCGTTGTGTTCGATGGCGTTACGCAACTGATTTTCGAGCAACAGGTCACCGAGGGTGGTGACATTCATGTCGGCGGAGTAGAAGCGGAAGTTGTTGCGCCCGTCTTCCTTGGCACGGCTCATAGCCGCATCCGCATTGCGCAGCAACTCCGCTGCCGTGATGCCATCGGATTCGGAGAGGGCGATACCGATGCTGGCGGTAATCGTGATGTTGTGCCCGCCAAGCAGGTAGGGATGGCCAATACAGGCGAGAAGTTTCCGCGCAATGCCGGCAGCGTCCTGCGGCTGGCCGATGTCGGGCAGGATGAAAACGAATTCGTCGCTGCCCAGCCGCGATACGGTATCGGTGGTCCGCAGCATGGACTGGCTCCGCTCGGCGACCTGCTGGAGCAAGGCATCGCCCAGTTCGTTACCCAGGGTATCGTTGATATTGCGGAAGCGGTCGAGGTTGGCGAACAGCACGGCGGTATGACGGTTGTCGACGCGCTGCGACTGGGAAATGGCTTCGTTGAGCTTTTCCCGCATCAACAGCCGGTTGGGCAGGTTGGTGAGCGGGTCGAACAGCGAGAGATGCTGAATGTGCGCCTCGTTTTTCTTGCGTTCGGTGATGTCGGAAAACACGCCGATGTAATGGGCTGCGTTACCCTTTTCGTCATATACCACGGCAATCGACAGCCACTCCGGATACCTTTCGCCGCTTTTCCGGCGGTTCCAGATTTCACCCTGCCATTTACCGCAGCGCTCCAAAGTTTTCCACATATCATTGTAGAAAGTTCTGGTGTGGCGACCGGAACTGAGCATCGAGGGCGAACGCGACTGTATTTCTTCGGCACTGTAGCCGGTAATGGCGGTAAATGCCGGATTGGCAATCAAGATACGGGTATTGGCATCGGTAATGACCATGCCTTCAGCCGCGCTGTTGAAGAGCGTGGAGTACAGTCTAAGATTGCTCTGGACGCGGTACAACTCGTCGATGCGCTGCTCAAGATCGCGGTTGGCGTTCTGCAAAGCCAAGGTAACCCGGTTCAGCCGGATAAAAAGCAGCGTCAGGTAAAAGGCTAACAGAAGCGCGGAAATGAAAAGCAGCACACGGTAGACGTGGGATCGGTTTACCGCGTTCTCACGACCGTCGTTGAATGCCTCGATGATTTTTTCGATTCCGTTATTCGTGGGGATCAAAGCCGTTTCATGCAGTATCAAATCCACCGCCCGCTTGCTTTTAATTATGATATAAACATGATCGAGGATGTTGTCCAGCATCCGCACAGACTGGGGCGGCAGGTTGATGTTTTCTCGCCGGATGGATTCGATATGCCCGGAGATGACCGGCAACAAACTTTCATCGTTCGACACCAAATAGGTCATTACGCTGCTGCTCAGGGTATCGAGATCGGCATGCAAGCGCGGGGCGGTGGTCGGGCCGATGAAGTTTTTGACCGCCGTCGGGAAGTAACGGGTGGAGTTGCGCAGTATGGCATTCTCCTGCAGGAAAATTCCGATGCGCTCCTCCTTTTGCTTGACCAATTGGCCAAACTCTTCGACACGGCGGCGGACTTTTTCAGCATCGCTGTCGGACAGGAAATGCGGGGGAGCGTAAAGCTGCTCGAGCAATGCGTCAAAGTGGTTGATGCCCTGTGAGAGAGTATCGTAATTCTTGTGGAGTTCGAAACGGATGGCCAGGACATCGGCGTCGACCCGGGCATCGACCTGGCGAAGGTCGCGAAGCTTGCGCGAATAGGTCTGGAGTTTCAGAATCGAAGAGGTATCCGCATTGACAAATACCCAGAATAGCATGACCGCGATGACTGCCACGATGGCCAAGGCACGCCAGATTTCGCCGCGCAACGACAAAGAAGATGCCCCCTCATGCGCAGACGCAGAGGATTCCGAGGGGGACAGAGAGGGGAAGCCGCTAGGGGATGCCATACCTTCTTGAGGGGGGCGATCAGCGGAATTCATGGTTTCAATCGCTCTCCCCGATATTCTCCGGTCAGGCTTTCAAGAAAGGCAGCAATGCGACGGCGCTCTTCCTCGGACAGGTCGCGCCCAAGCTGGTAGCGCCCCATGATTTCGATGGCCTCGTCGAGCGTCTCGACGCTGCCGTCATGAAAATAGGGCGCGGTGACGGCGACATTGCGCAATCCCGGTACCTTGAAGATGTGACGGTCTTCTTCCTGACCCGTAACATTATAACGGCCAAGGTCCGCTTTAGTGGGGTTGCCTCGGTCGGCGAAATAGTCGCCCATGACCCCGAAACGCTGGAAGAAATTGCCACCGACATTGATACCCTGATGGCAACTGACGCAGCCATAGTTGACGAAGAGTCTGTAGCCTTCCCTGGCCTCATCGCTGATGGCCGTAGCGTCGCCGTTGAGAAAACGGTCGAATGGCGAGTCGGGAGTCAGCAGGGTGGCTTCAAAATGCGCAAGGGCATCGCTGATGGTCCTTTTGCTGATCTCGCCACCGTATTCATGCTCGAATGCCTCGCGGTATCCGCTGTCTTCCGAAACCCGGCGCACAGCGATTACCCAACTGCTCGCCATTTCGGCGATGTCCGTCAGGGGGCCGGAAACCTGGTCAGCGAGAGTGTCGGCGCGCCCATCCCAGAATTGGCGGAAATTGAACACTGCGTTGAACACAGTGGGCGTATTGTACTGACCGAGCGCACCTCCCACGCCAACTGCAATCTTGCGCCCATCGGCGCCACTGCCCGAGAGGGGATGGCAAGTCGCGCAGGAAATCGTGCCATCGCCTGAAAGCCTGGGGTCGTGGAACAGTTTTTCGCCAAGCAGCACCTTGCCGGACTGAAGACTTTTCTGCTCGGGGGCGGGAATGGGCAGGATTGCGCTGTCCCGCATGTGCATGGAGCTTTGTATGCCCATTTCTTCGTCGGCGGGCGGCAGCACGGCTTCATTCCTCGGGAGGACAGTCAGCACAACAAAAATCGCTGCCAGCAGAGTCAGAAAGCCATAAATCAGAAAATGCAACTGATCTTTTCTCATCTCATCTTTTTTCATGCTGCATTGATTCAACATAGTGCGGAGTCATGGCGAAATGCGCAATCCCGGCTCGACCCTCTCCAAAAGAGCCTCCTTTCCGTGCCGTTCTGGCAGATAGGCCGCAATCTGACAGATAACAGAGGCTATGTAAGGGATACATTGCAGGGAAAGGATGCCCACCCACAGGCGTGTTTCAGCGTCTACGGCCCCACGAGTCCAAACCACGGACATGATTGCCAGAATGAGCGCGATGAGCATGCCGAGTTCTTCACGAACCGGGCCGAAAAAGGCAAACATGCCCTTGGCCTTCCAGCCTTTGGGGGTCACGACGAAAACACCTCTTTTCTTCACGAGCCCGGTGAATACGCCGCGAGCGATGGTATGGGCCAATCCAACTGAGAGGATCGAGGCTCCGAGGATGTCGCGCCAGGGACAGTTCATGGTGCGGCGGTAGAGGATGGGGCCGAGCGCGGCCTTGAAGGCCATGAAGCCGAGTACGGG
>WRJU01000211.1 GCA_009778425.1 Pseudomonadota bacterium | reverse complement strand
CAATTTCTGTCGCTTTTGCGTGGAATCGGATAACGTAAGTTATTGATTTAACAGAAATTGTGTTTTGCTACTCGCCTTCGGAGGGCAGTGTGTCGAGTACCGGTTGTTGCGCGCGGTAACGCAACATCGCGTTGACAGCTTGATCGGCGAGGCTGCCCCCACCAGCGGCGGCACCTTCCCCACTGCCCCCATTACCGGCCACGCGGGAACCGCCACCCAGCCCCTCTACCTGAACAATCTTGATGCCTTCAATGGCTTCCATCGGTTTTACGGTTTGCGCGATGATTTCGGGTAGGCGCTCGAGCAGCTTCATCTTGACCTGCAACGCAATCTGCTCATCGCGCAAAGTGTTGATTGCTTCATTGACCAGGCGCTTGCCTTCCGCTTCCACCTTGTAGGAGATGCTCTGCGCCTCGGCCTTGATGCGCACGGCCTCTGCCTGGTCTGCAGCAGCGCTCTTTTCCGCCTGTGCGGCTACGGTGATGCCGATGGCCTGCCGTTGCGCCTGTTTTTCCGCTTCGACCAACGCCACGGCTTTATCCCGCTCGGCAGTGGCCACTTCACGCGCCGTCTTCACCGATTCCTCAGCGCGGGCTGCTTGGGCGCGGGCTTCGTTAGCCAGACGCTCGGCTTCGGACTGCTCGCGCGATTTGACCGAAATCGAGATCTCCTTTTCCTGCTCGGCGAGCTTTGCCACTTTTTCCTGCTCCATCTTGGTTACCTGCACCGCGCGCTCTGCAGTAATTTGCTTCTGTCGTACCGCCTGATCCTTTTCGGCTTCGGCTTCCCTGACTTGCCGCTCGGCGTGTAGGCGGGCCTTCTCGATTTCCTGTTCTGCGGAAATTTTCGCCTGCTCGGCCTCGCGCTGCCGTTCAGCCTGCTGGCTCGTGACCTGAGCCGCCTGTTCGGCCTGCTGTGTCTGAATCTGGCGTTCCTGTTCGAGGCGGAGGAATTCAGTCTGCCGCGCAATCTCGAGCTTTTCTTTCTCCGCTTCGAGGTCTTTCTGCCGGACGGCGACCTCGGTATCCTGTTCAATCACATTGCGCTCTTTGCGCCGCCTCTCGGTTTCTTCGGTCAACTTGGTCAAACCTTCAGCATCGAAGGCATTACTCGGGTTGAAATACTCCTTGGCGGTCTGGTCAAGACTGGTGAGAGAGACGGATTCCAGTTCGAGGCCATTCTTCAGCAAGTCCTCGGAAACGGCATTTTGGACGCCCTGGACGAAAACCGGCCTTTCGTCCTGTAATTGATGCATGGTCATCGTTGCCGCCGTGGCGCGCAGGGCATCGACGAATTTGTCCTCAACCAGTTGCTTGAGCGAACCTGGGTCACGCGTCCGCGCGCCCAATGTCTGCGCGGCAGCGGCAATCGAGTCGGCCGACGGCTGCACACGAACATAGAACGCAGCATTCACGTCAACGCGCATACGGTCCTTGGTAATCAGGCTCTCACCCTTGGTACGGCTCACCTCCAGGCGCAATGTATTCATATTTACCAGACAAGTGTCATGCACGACCGGCAGCACCAGCGCCCCACCATCCATGATCACTTTTTGTCCGCCCAAGCCGGTACGGACAAATGACATTTCCTTGCTTGCCCTTCGGTACAAGCGCGAAAAAATCATCCCAATGATAACAAGGGCAGAGACAATAATCCCTGCTATAACCAGCATTGGCGTTAGTAGATCCATTGTTTATATTCCTCTTCAAAAAAACGCTCAAAAGTGAGCACGGTCTGCCTCCTGTCCAGGCGAGAATTGCTGACCCCATTCGTTTCTGACAGGGGTCTATTGAGACGATACAGGTTGAAGCGCACCATTTCAGAATTATTATCCGCAACCCTTACAGCCAAAACGCATGGCGTTACGGCTTCATGATTCCTGAATGTGGATTGGGGATGGCCATAAAGCGGGCACCTTTACGGCGCACCAGCAGTACTTCGGCCCCACTGTTCAAACTCTCGTATGGCTCTTCGGGCTCAACCATCACATAATGCGTGCCCTCATGGGAGTCCTTGACGCGCGCCTCACAGGCCAAGCCGGTTCTGGCTGAATTGGCCCCTGTCACGGCGACACGCCCGATGAGCGAGTCGCGGGATACTGCGCTGCTTTCATCTTTGGGCAAAATGCGCGCGAATAGGCCGCCAAACACGCGAACCGACAAGACCGCTATGAACAGGGGTGGAACAATGGCCACCGGGATTGGCAAAGCCGCGCCAAAAAACGCCAATTGCGACCATTGCAAAATCAGGCCGCTCGCGCCAAACGCAGACAGCAAAATCACCAACAGCACAAGAAACGGGACCCGGCCCAAATGCAGCCAGCCGAGTAGGCCGTGGTCGATACCGTCCACATGATCCACATGTATTCCGGTATTAATATCAGCATCTACATCGAAACTATTGTCGACCAAGCCGGACAGGCTGGCACCCAATATTAAACCGATCAATTCAAGCACCCCCAGCCCCATCATGATGAGGATTGCGAGTGAAAATACCCATGTACTATCGGAATAAAACCAATTGGCCATCGCAGTCATCCCTGAAAATAAGCTTTGAAAACGGACAACCTCATATCTAGCTCATTTGCCCCATTGATGTGAAAATTTTGCAGCCCACTCCCGCGCAAGGCGGGGTGTGGGCGGCCGTCCTTCAAAATCACTCTTTTTGCCCGGTACGGGTCCGGATCGCAGCCAGGCGTTCCTCAATGCGGTTATTGCGGGTCAGTTCGTCCAACTCGCGCATTTTCCCCGCTTGGGCCGCGTCGATGGGCGCATTGAGCCCGCCCAAGCCAGTCTGGCGGGCCAGGACGCGGTCGAAATTGGCAACCGCTTTTTCCAGCCTGTTGCCGGGCGGCGTCGCCCCAGCCGGCCCTTCGCTGGCTTGCTTGCGGCTGGCAATGAACTGGTCGAGCGTCTCTTCCATCTCGCGGCGGCGCGCGCGTAATGCTGAAAGGTAGCCCTCGTACTCCTTTTCCTCGTCGCCCGCATTGGCAATGCTGTGCTCCAGGACAGGGATCTGGGCTTCGACATCGAGCTGGGCGGCGACGCCCGCTTTGGCAAGGTCTTCCCGGCCCTCTTTCAGCGCGGTTTCGATGTCGGCCGACAATTGTTCGTGGCGGCGGTTCTGCTCGGCCAGCCGATTGGCCGCCAGAAGCTTGTTGGAGGCCGCGCGCCCCAGGGCAACGCTAACCTCGTCGATGATGGCATCGACCTCACGGACTGCCTGCGCCATCGCCGCTTGCGGGTTGGCGTTTTCGATCGAATCGATCAGGTGATGGACATTGCCGGCAATGATCCGGCTGACGCGGGTGGTAATGGATTCAGACATGGTTCAATTCCTCCTTTTAGTATTTTCAAGGTTCGACTGCTTTTGGACGAGCCACTGACGACAGGGAGCCAATCTGCTGCTCAAGCAAGCGCATCACGCTCTCGCCAGCGGGCGAATTCAGGTCATGGCACAGCGCCAAGCGGGCGAAGCTTTCCAGCAACTGAAAACAGCGCCCAACGATAATTTTTTCCTTCTGCTGCAAGGCTTCGCGGTCCGCCTGCGGCGCAGAAGCCAACATCGCAGCCAGCGTCGGTGGTAGCCAGCTCGCGAGAAGCGCAAGCGCCTCGAAGCGCCCATGCCCTTGGGCCTCTTCCGACTGCATTGCCATGACCAATGGCGACAGGACTTCTTGCGCCCAGGCCAAGCAGGCTTGTGAAGTTTCGTAGAAATCGCTTTGCAGGCGTGCCTGCGCCACAATGGCGCGTATCTTGTCGGAAGGGGTCACCGCATTACCGATTTTCAGCCCTGCAAGCCACTCGATGACGGAAACCGGAAACCGAACCCCAACTGCTTCCATTTTCTCTTTGGCAGGAATTTTCTGAGTATTGTCGGCCATTTGTTGCTCCGTTTACAGATGTAAACGGACGTTATGGCATGAAAACGTATGTTGTCAACTGTTTTTTGTGGCGTGAGTTTGTTGTAAACGTCTCCCACCGGCCCTGCCCCGGCGGCTTTTTAGACAGTGAGGTAAAATATGCCAATATGGTGTGACCAAAATTGTGCCCAAAAGTCCCTGTTTTGCTCACAAAAAATCCGTAGGAATCCCCCTGAAAGCCTTGAGCCGTAAGGGGTTCAACATTTGAAACCGGCATACGTGCAATTTTTAATCCGTTGGTCGTGCGTTCGAATCGCACACGACCTACCAGAAAAATCAAAGGGTTGCAGCAATGCAGCCCTTTTTGTTTTGGCCAGTTTCTGACCCGGCGGGGCGTGGATGAAACCACGCCCCGCGCGCGGGCTTGTTTTTTTATTTGCCTGTGGAAATGCGCGCAATGGCGCTGTCGAGAGCCGCTTTGGCGCTCTTGTTGTTCGCCCACACTTCGGCAAGTTCTTCGTCGATGATGCGGCGCGAGGATTCGCGTTCGATCATGGGTTGGACTGAGGAGTAGGGCGTGACCGGCTTGTTGGTCAATTGCCCGATGGCGACCCTGATGTTCTCCAGGCTGTCGCCGAGAAGCGCGCTTTCCGAGGCAAATATGCCAGCCTTGTTCAGGGGCAGATAGCCGGTGTCGCGTTGCCAGGCAATCTGGTTTTCGGGTTGCAGCCAGAAGCTGACGAATTTCGCTATGGCTTTGTTTTCGGCGGCTTTATTGCCAGCCGCTATCCAGAGCGATGCGCTGCTGCTGGCCAGGGTGTTTTGCGGTGCGCCAGGGGCGTCTTCCAGATAGGGCAGACGGGTGACGCCGACATCCAGCCCGCTTTGCTGGCGGAAACTGGCCCAACTGTCGGACGGGCCGATGAGCGTCGCGCATTCGCCCTTGGCGAAACGTCCATCAGCCTCGGCGCGGTCTTTGAAGAGTCTCAGCAGGTTGGCTCGTTTCCAGCTTGCCATGAGAGAAACATACTTGACATGGAAGAGGCCATTGAAGGCGGGCTGTTTGCCGGTGATGATGGGGACGTTATCCCAGGCCGAGACGTTTTCGATCAGTACCCGCCCAGGTTCGGCGATCGTGATCGGGCAAGCAGTACCGAGTTTGCCAAGGGTGGTTTGCAGTTCAGACCATGTTGTGACGGGCGGGGTGTCCGTGTTGAGTCCGGCGCGCTTGAAGGCGGCACGGTTGTAATAGAACACCGGCGTGTTCAGGCCGACCGGCAGGGCCAGCAATTGTCCGTTTGCGTTGACGGGTTTACGAGTCACCATAGCCGGGAGCTTGACGGTTTGCAGCGCGATCCCCGCTTCTTTCATGAGCGCAAACAGCGGTTTGTAGCGCGGCTTGCCCTGAAGGAAGGCTTCTTCGTCCGCGCGGCCAAGAATCATCATGTGCGGCGGTTTGGCCGCCTGCCAATTGCCCTCTACGAGCGTTACCTTGGAGGCCGTCTCCTGGGCATTGAAGCGTTCGACCAGTTCTTGCAGGGCCTTGGCTTGTTGTGGCGACATTTGTTGGGAAAGCTCGATTTGCAGGGGCTGTCCGGCGGGTTGTTCAGCTTTGGCTGCTTTGGCTGCCGGGGCAGGTGCTTTGGCCTTGGTGGCCTTTTTGGGTGCGGCAGTGGTCGGCATTGCCAACGCCGCCAGCATGACGGCGCCCATGACGCAAGTCAGACCACGGCGACCGATACTTTGAATGAATGTGCTCATGAATGCTCCAAAAATGATGTCCGCAAAAAAACGGAGAATAATTGTAGGTGCTAAAAGGGAAAACGCTAAGAAAAACGCGCGGCGAATGTTGATTTTGCCGCAGTTCGTCTCTCAGCGTGAGTATGCCATAAAGAAAATCGATGGTGTCTCACGATATTGCCGGTTCAAGGTTCAAGTTCTGGCCCGTGCTTGCCGTAAACGGTCAGGCATCCATTTTTGTTGCCTGTCCGGACATGCGCAAAATCATTTGTCTCGTTCTTGCTGCCGTGCTGCCGCTCCTGTCTGCCTGCGACAGGCTTGCCGACATGTTGGAAATTCCCGATCCTGCCAAGGTGACAGCCGATGCGGAGGCGATCGGCAGCGCCTGCCGACAGACGGGGCGATCCCTTGAAGATTGCTACGCGCTCAATCCCGATTCGCAGAAAGCCGCTATTTTTGGAGGCTGGAAGTCGATGAACGAGTACATGATCAAGCACAGCCTGAAGGAAGTACCGTCCTTGATACCGCGCGCGGAAGCACCTGCGCCTCCTCATGAACCGGCTCCGCCCGCCGCAACGAATGCCCCGCAACCGGCTACGTCTTGAGTGGCGTTTGTCGCGCTGCTTCCGAATCGATCCCGGCTCATCTCAAAGGGGCAGGGCGCGTAGGGATGTGTATAATCCCCGCTTTCCATCCAAGCCACATCATTGCCGTCCGCCCGATACCGGAACGGGCGTCTGCCCTGAGCAACGATACCCATGAGCTTTGCCGAACTCGGCCTTATTCCGGAACTTCTTCAGGCCGTAGCCGACGCGGGTTACACTGAACCCACCCCGATCCAGCAGCAGGCCATTCCCGTTATCCTGGGCGGGTTGGATGTCATGGGAGGCGCACAGACCGGCACGGGCAAAACGGCGGGCTTCACCCTGCCGCTATTGCAGCGCCTCGCGCGCCACGCCAATACCAGCGCCTCGCCCGCCCGGCATCCGGTACGCGCCTTGATCCTTGCCCCGACCCGCGAACTGGCGATGCAGGTGTTCGAGTCGGTCACGGGCTATGGCCGTCATTTGAACCTGCGCGCCGCCTGCATTTACGGCGGGGTCGACATGAACGCGCAAATGCAGGAATTGCGCCGTGGCGTCGAAATCGTGATTGCCACGCCGGGACGGCTGCTTGACCACGTACAGCAAAAGACGATCCATTTCCCACAGGTTGAAGTGCTGGTGCTCGATGAAGCCGACCGCATGCTCGACATGGGTTTCATCCCGGATATTCGCCGCATCCTGGAACTGCTGCCGACAAACCGGCAAAGCCTGCTTTTTTCCGCTACGTTTTCGGAAGAAATCCGCAAGCTCGCCGACCGGATGCTGAAAAATCCGAAATTGATCGAAGTTGCCCGCCGCAACACGGTCTCTGAGACCATCACCCATGTCGTGCACCCGGTGAGCGCGGGCATGAAACGCAATCTGCTGGCCCATCTGCTGCGCCACCAGCCGGACATGCAGGTGCTGGTGTTCGTCGACACGAAGATCGGTTGCGGTCGGCTTGCACACTTTCTGACGCGCAACGGTATTTCGGCGGATGCCATCCACGGGGACAAAAGCCAGCAACAGCGCACGGAAACCCTGGATGCGTTCAAGGGAGGCCGCTTGCGCGTGCTGGTGGCTACGGACGTTGCCGCCAGGGGCTTGGACATCGACGAATTGCCCTGCGTCATCAATTTTGAGTTGCCGCATACCGCTGAAGATTACGTCCACCGCATCGGGCGCACAGGACGAGCCGGTCACAGGGGGCGCGCGGTCTCATTGGTCAGCCCGGAAGAAAAGCATTGGCTCGCGGAAATACAGAAACTCATCAAGCTTGAAATCCCGCGTGAAGCCGTGCCCGGTTTCGATCCGGAAGCCGTGCCTTCGGAGGGGGATGCCAGCGAGCGCGGCCATAGTCACGCGCGTCGCGGCGAGGATGCCCGCGCCGGGCGCGAAGGCGGCGGCAAGGGCGCAAAACGCGAACGCATCCCGAAGGCCGCGCCTTCCCCCATGATTGCCACCGACGGGTTCGATTTCTCCAAGCCCTACGAACCCGCTGCCAGCCTTGCCCCGCAAGAAGAAAAACTGCCCGCACGCGCCGCCTCAAGCCCGCCCGTCAAGCCGCAACGTCCGTTGGCGGCGCTGCTTGGCGGATTGGGCAGGAAATGAACGTAAGAGACGGGTTCAAAAAGGCCGCTCCGTCCGTTTGAAGATGTCCTATCCTCGCCGCCATGAGTATGGCATTTGCCCCGCGATCTGGCCTGTGCCATATTACTGCTCATGTACGTGAACACAGTCCTGCGCGACCATTTTCTGGAATTTGGTTCTGAGGGGCTATCTGGGCGTGACTCCGGTGCATTTGAGCCGCATTCGGCGAAAGCTGAAATCCGGCTCTGGATCATAGGCGCTCTGAACATTTGTAAATGACAGCATTGTATCGGCCACGCACCATTGGTCGATCTTCACTTTCATGTTCCGGAGCACCTTCGATGGCGATTGATGCATGTGTTGTACTGCAAATAGGCGGCACGGCGCTTTTGATCTGGGCGCTGGCTCATCTGTCCCGCTGGCTTTGGCTCTATCTTTGGCTACCGCAGCGCTTGATTGGCAAGCGCCTGGCCGAGCGTTTTGGCTCCGGAAGCTGGGCGCTCATCACCGGAGCCAGCGACGGATTGGGCAAAGCCTTCGCTCAGGATCTGGCGCGCTACGGCTTCAACCTGATTCTGGTATCACGCACGCAGTCCAAACTCGACCGATTAAAGGATGAAATGCAGACGCTGGGCGTTCAAGTCCGCACTGTGGCCGCAGATCTGTCAAATACAGCCCCCCAAACCTACGAATCCCTGGCGGCGGTAGCGCAGGATGTGGACTTGTCGGTGCTCATCAATTGCGTGGGCGTCACGGTGCATCGGCGCTACGGCGATGTACCGGCCAAGACCCTGCGCCATCTGCTGGCCGTAAACGTCAGCACCACAGCCATCGTGACACATACGCTGCTTCCGTTTCTGCTGCGCCATGCCGCATCCACCGGGCGTCGCGCGGCGCTGCTGAATGTGGGATCCATCGTCGGGCGTTTTTACTGGCCAGGGACACAGCTCTATGGAGCATGCAAGGCATTTATCGACCATCTGAGTATTCCATTGGACTATGAGTATCGAGAACACTTGGATGTGCTGTCCTTCCAACCGACAGTCATGGCCACGGCCATGGCTGCGGGCACCGAACCAGCGGCCATTACCATCTCTCCACAGCAGGCCGCACATGCTGCACTGTCCCACCTGGGGCACACGCTGACATCCCACGGCCACTGGCGCCATGGCTTGATGGCCGCGTTCCTGGTGGTCTTGCCATGCAGGATACGCAATGCACTGTTTTTGAAAGAGGCTCTGGCAATGGGGGGGGTAGAGTTGGAGAACGGTGAGTAAGCGACGGATTCAAAAAGGCTGGGTGTCCGACTAATTTTAGGGGGCAGTTCACAAGGGGTCTTTTTGATTCTATCTCTGAGGACAAAGCGCAAATAGCCGCCGACTTGCCCTCTTTATTCGGCCAATCCAGCCCGGTTCTAACGGGTATGCTGGCGCACGGTGTATTCTCTGATTTTGCCTCCTCGCCGATATAACAGACTGGATACTGGCATGCAGCCACCGATGAAGTCTGCCCCTCCATCGCGGAATGAACGCGGCGGAGAAGTATTTGTCCCTGATTTTTCAGAAGGGGCAGAAGTCGGGGTTTACCTCGCGCTGCTCGAACTCATCGATGAAGGGCTGCTCATCACCGGCGACGAATACATCATCGACGCCAATAGTGCTGCCTGCCGTCTGCTTGGCCGCAGTTACCGCCAACTTGCCGGGCAGCCGCTGGCCAACCTGTTCTCTGACGGGCGCGCGTTTCTCGAAGCGCGTGAAAGGCTGTTGATCCGTGGCGAGGCACGGGGTTTGCTCGGCCTCGTCCTGCCGGATGGGCGCGTACATGATTTTCCCTATATTGCTGCGCCCAGGCTGCGTCCCGGCGTTCACGCCATTGTTCTCGGGCATGAACGGCCAACAGCCGAAACCGCGCCCCGCCCGCTGGTGCTTCGCTTCCAGCCCCAGGTCGATGTCCGTAGCGGCATGCTCCACGCGGGGGAAGCGCGCTGGCAGCCGCCTGACGGAGAGGATGCGCGGGCATCCGATCATTTTTCTGCTGCGTCGGCTGCCGAGGCGCAGGGAGAGGGAAATTGCGCCGAGCCTGTCGGGATGGAACTCGATGCCTGGGCGCTTTCCGCCGTTTGCCGCGCGGCCGACACCTGGCCGCACGTCCGGGGGCATGCCCCGGTCGTCAGTGTCAATATCTCGGCAGGGCAGTTTTCGGGCGGCGGCCTGCCCAAGCTGGTTCGAACGGCACTGGCCGTGAGTCGGCTCGACCCACGTTGCCTGGAACTTTCCATTGATGCTGGCGTGCTTTCGTTGCCCGAAAACGAAATTGCACCCACGCTACGGACGCTGGCCGATATGCGCGTCCGCTTGGCGCTCGACAACTTTGGCTGCGCTTCGACTCCCGTCGCGCAACTGAGCCGTTACCGCTTCGGCGTACTCAAACTCGATGCCTCGCTCGTCGCGCGGCTTGGGCGCGACGATGACGATATGGCGTTCATCGAAGCCATCATCCAGATGTCCGCGCCGCTCGGCATCCGGGTCATGGCGCGTGGCGTGCAGAGCAGGGCGCAACAGGATTTTCTGCTCGCCCTGGGTTGCGACCTGCAACAAGGCCCGTTCATTGGCACAGCGCAGGACGAGCATATCTTCGCGGGTTTTCTATCGGAGTGGCTTTTTTGTTAGCATCACCGGTTTCTTCCATTGTTCATCCGCGCGCAAGCGGTACGGGATACGGTATTCACGATGCTCGAAAAAGTACGCTATATCGCTGTCGAAGGCCCGATTGGCGCGGGAAAGACCTCACTGGCACAACGTCTGGCAGCCTATCTGCCGGCAGTCAAACCGATCTTTGAACGGCCGCAGGACAATCCTTTCCTCGCCCGTTTCTACCAGAATCCTGAACGTTGGGCATTGCCGACCCAGCTTTCTTTCCTGTTTCAGCGCTTTGAACAGTTTGCGGCCCTGAACAGCGAGGATTCGGACGAATGTCAGCATATCGTTGCCGACTTCATGCTGGAGCGTGACCCCTTGTTTGCCCGGATCAACCTTGCGCCGGACGAACTGGCCCTGTACGAGAAGATTTACGAGGCCATGAAACCGCCCTCGCTGCCAGCACCCGATCTGGTCATCTATCTGCAAGCGCCGGTCACGGCGCTGGCCGAGCGCGTCTACAAGCGCGGCATCGACGCCGAGCGCCGGGTCACTGAGTCCTATCTCGAAAAGGTAGCCAAGCATTACGCCGATTTCTTTTTCCAGTACGAAGCCTCGCCGTTGTTTGTCGTCGATGCCGCAGTGCTCAACCCGGTCGATAACGAAGACGATTTCAAACTTCTGGTCGAACGCCTGAAGGAAATGCGCGGCCATCGCGAATTTTTCGGGTACGCGGGCTGAAGTACCCCCAGAAGCCCCGTCCAGCCTCGATGCGCTTCTCGGTCTTTTGTCCGGAAGGGCTTCGTGATAGGCTGAAAAAAGGTTTTCTACTCCCTCTCCCTGTAGTTCAATGGATAGAACGGGCGCCTCCTAAGCGCCAGATACAGGTTCGATTCCTGTCGGGGGGACGCAACCCCCATCCCAAATAGTCCCATACAGTCCACAAAAGCCAGCAACCAAAAGTGTTCTGGCTTTTTTGTTGTTCCGATTCATTTTTCTTAGTGCTATCCCATCCAC
>WRJU01000210.1 GCA_009778425.1 Pseudomonadota bacterium | reverse complement strand
ATCGAAGAACCGCTCGAACCCATCGACTTCGGGCGCATCGGCGCGCAAGCCGCCAAACAGGTGATCCTGCAAAGAATCCGCGATGCCGAACGCGAACAGGTGTTGAACGATTTTCTGGAGCGCGAGGAATTCCTCGTCTCCGGCACGATCAAGCGCGTCGAACGCGGCAACGCGATCATCGAAGTGGGTCGCATGGAGGCGGTGCTACCGCGCGACCAGCAAATCCCGCGCGAAAACCTGCGCTCCGGCGACCGGGTCAAGGCTTACCTGCTCAAGATCGACCGTGGCGTACGCGGCCCGCAACTGATCCTGTCGCGCACCGTACCCGAATTCCTGATGAAACTTTTTGAACTGGAAGTACCCGAAATCGAGGACGGTCTGCTTGAAATAAAGGCTTGCGCCCGCGACCCCGGCCTGCGCGCCAAGATTGCCGTCAAGGCAAACGACCAGCGCATCGACCCGGTGGGAACCTGCGTCGGCTTGCGCGGTTCGCGGGTCACGGCGGTGCGCGACGAAATCAGCAGCGAGCAGATCGACATCATCGTCTGGTCGTCCGATCCGGCGCAGTTTGTCATTGCAGCCCTCCAGCCCGCCGAAGCCGTCTCCATCGTCGTCGATGAAGAAGCGCACGCGATGGACGTGGTAGTCGATGAGGCCAACCTGGCCATCGCCATCGGGCGCAACGGCCAGAACGTCAAGCTCGCCTCTGAACTGACCGGCTGGACGATCAACCTGATGAGCGAACAGGAATCCGCCGCTCGTACCGAGCAGGAACGCGGCGAACTGCGGGCGCTTTTCATGGACAAGCTCGATGTTGACGAAGACGTTGCCAACATCCTGATCGAAGAAGGTTTTTCCTCGCTCGAAGAAATTGCCTACGTGCCCTTGGCCGAGATGCTCGAAATCGAGGATTTCGACGAAGCCACCGTCAATGAACTGCGCAACCGCGCGCGCGATGTGCTGCTGACCGAAGCCATCGTCACCGAAGAACAGATCGAAGGCATTGCCGATGACCTGCTCGCCCTGGACGGCATGGACAAGGCACTGGCGGGCAAGCTCGCTGTCCACGGCATCCGGACCCGCGACGACCTGGCCGATCTCGCTGCCGATGAACTGGTCGAACTGACCGGCATTGCCACGGAACGCGCCGGCGCACTGATCTCGGCTGCGCGCGCGCACTGGTTCGAGCAGGAATGAAGATAGGGATGCAGATATGGAAGGAATAAGCGTCACCCAGTTCGCAGGCGAACTGAAAATGCCGACAGCGGCGTTGCTGGAGCAACTCAAGCGCGCCGGAGTCGACAAGTCCGACGAACAGGATTTGCTCACCGAGCAGGACAAATCGCGTCTGCTCGAATACCTGCGCGAGTCGCACGGCAGCGCCAAAAAAGGCAAGATCACCCTGACCCGTAAGCAGACTTCCGAAATTCGCTCTACCGACTCGACGGGCCGCGCCCGCACGGTACAAGTGGAAGTCCGCAAGAAGCGCGTCTTCGTCAAGCGTGACGAAGTGGCTGAGGCTGCTGCACCTGAAGCAATCCCCGCTGCCACGCCGAAACTCGAACCCGCCGAGCCTCAAATTGCTCCTGCGCCCACGCCGGAATCGGAATCCGCTGCAGGCGTCCAGCTCTCTCACCTGCCGCCTCCCGAAACGGTTTTGGCTCCGGTTTCCGAGACCGAGTCCGAAACCAAAACGGAAACTGAAACCGAAACCGAAACCGAAACCGCATCGGTTCCCGCTGACCCCCCCGCGCCCGCTGCCGAAAAGCCCGCGCCGAAAAAAGCGCGGGCATCTGCCGGAACCCCCAAAAAAGCTGTACGGGAAGACAAATCGGTGGCTCCAGGCAAACCCGCCAGCCGCCAGAAACGAAGCGAGCCGCCACCGGGCGAACCCGCCATTACCCGCATCCTGAGCGAAGAAGAACTCGCCGCACGCGAACAGGAATCGCGCCGCTCGCGTGAGTTGCGCGAACGGCAACAGGCCGATCTGCGCGCCCGCCAGGAACGTGAAGCCGCCGCCAAGACCGCCGCTGAAATCCGCCGACAGGAAGAAGAAGCCCGCCTGCGCGCCGCGCAACAACCCAAGGCCGCCCCTGCTGCGCCCGCCGCAACTAAACCGGCCTCGGCCAAGAAAAGCACTTCGGGTACGCTGCACCGCCCGGCCAAGAGCGGCGAGAGCAAACCTGCCCGCGAAAAACCCGCCCGTGATGCTGTCGCGGGTGCCAACACCCGCGACAGCGAAAGCAGCAACAAACGCCGTGGCAACATCAAAACCCGTGGCGATGCCGGGAGCGCAGCGACCGGCAATGCTTGGCGCGGAGCCAAGGGAGGCGGGCGGCACGGTGGACGTCATGGCGGCAGCCATGCTGAAGAACGCGCCGCTTTCCAGGCACCGAGCGAGCCCATCGTGCGCGAAGTGCATGTGCCGGAGACCATCACCGTAGCCGACCTTGCCCACAAAATGGCCGTCAAGGCTGCCGAGGTCATCAAGTCCCTGATGAAAATGGGCATGATGGTGACGATCAATCAAATCCTCGACCAGGAAACGGCGATGATCGTCGTCGAAGACCTGGGGCACAAGGCGCTGGCTGCCAAGCTCGACGACCCCGACGCCTTCCTGGCCGAGCATGACGAGCACAAAGACTACGCAATCCTTCCGCGCGCGCCGGTCGTCACGGTCATGGGTCACGTCGACCACGGCAAAACCTCGCTGCTGGACTTCATTCGCCGCTCCAAGGTGGCGGCGGGGGAGACGGGCGGCATCACCCAGCACATCGGCGCATACCATGTGGAAACCCCGCGCGGTATGATTACCTTCCTTGATACCCCCGGTCACGAAGCGTTTACCGCCATGCGTGCGCGCGGCGCGCAAGCCACCGATATTGTCATTCTCGTTGTCGCTGCCGATGACGGTGTAATGCCTCAGACGCGCGAGGCCATCCACCACGCCAAGGCTGCAGGGGTTCCCGTCGTCGTCGCCATTACCAAGATCGACAAACCGGCGGCCAACATCGAAAAAGTCAAACAGGAACTCATTGCCGAAGAAATCGTGCCGGAAGAATACGGCGGCGACATCCTCTTCGCGGCGGTCTCCGCCAAGAGCGGCGCGGGGGTCGACGAGTTGCTCGAATCCGTCCTGCTCCAGGCCGACGTGCTCGAACTCAAGGCTCCGGTCGACTCCCCGGCCAAGGGGCTGATCGTCGAAGCGAGGCTGGACAAGGGGCGCGGCCCGGTCGCCTCGCTCCTCATCCAGTCCGGAACGCTGCGCCGTGGAGATGTCATCCTTGCCGGAGCCACCTTTGGCCGCATTCGCGCCATGCTCGATGAGAGCGGCAAAAATATCGACGAAGCCGGCCCCGCCATCCCGGTCGAAATCCTCGGCCTCTCGGACGTCCCGGCGGCGGGCGACGAAGCCATCGTGCTTGCCGACGAAAAGAAAGCGCGCGAAATCGCCCTTTTCCGTCAGGGCAAGTTCCGCGACGTCAAACTTGCCAGGCAACAGGCCGCCAAACTCGAAAACATGTTCGAGCAAATCGGCGAAGGCGAGACCAGAAGCCTGACCCTCATCATCAAGGCCGACGTACAAGGCTCGCAGGAAGCCCTGTCGCAATCCCTGCAAAAACTCTCCACCGATGAAGTGCGCGTACAAGTCATCCACGCCGGAGTGGGCGCGATCACCGAGTCCGACGTCAACCTTGCGCAAGCCTCGGGCGCGGTCATCATCGGCTTCAACACCCGTGCCGACAGCAGCGCGCGAAAACTTGCCGAAAACTTCGGCGTCGACATCCGCTACTACGACATCATCTACGATGCCGTCGACGAAGTGAAAGCGGCCCTTTCCGGCATGCTTTCCCCGGAAAAACGCGAGGAAGTCATCGGCATGGTCGAAATCCGTCAGGTTTTCGCCATCTCCAAAGTGGGTTCGGTGGCAGGCTGCTACGTACTCGAAGGGGCGATACGACGGGGCTCTTCCATCAGGCTGCTACGCAACCACACTGTCATCTGGGCGGGCGAACTCGAATCGCTCAAACGCTTCAAGGACGACGCCAAGGAAGTCAAGGCCGGATATGAATGCGGCCTCCAACTCCGTGGCTACAACGACATCCAGTCGGGCGACCAGCTCGAAGTGTTTGAGATCCGCGAAGTGGCGAGGACGCTCTGAACGATGCCGAAAGAGTTCTCGCGCGGCCAGCGCGTAGCCGGGCAAATCCACCGCGAACTGGCCGAACTGATTCGGCAGGAGGTCAAAGACCCCAGGGTGAGTTTCGTCTCGTTGACCGATGTCGAACTCACCCCCGATTACGCCCACGCAAAAGTATTCTTCACCGCGATGGGCGGCGTCGACAGCGTTCCGGGAATCCTCGAAGGACTGCGGCACGCGAGCGGTTTCCTGCGCCGTGAACTCGGCAAGAGAATCCGCATCCACACCTTGCCCGAACTGCACTTCCACTACGACCGCTCCGTGGAAGAAGGCTCTCGCCTGTCGCAGTTGATCGACCAGACCGTGCGCGAAGACACCGCCCGCGCTCAGGCCACGGACGAAAATCCGCGCGCTGATCACTGATTTCCCCCAATGCCTGCCGCACCAACCCTTCGCCGCGCCGTCGACGGTGTGCTGCTGCTCGACAAACCTGCCGGAATTACCTCCAACGCGGCGCTGCAAACCGCGCGAAGGCTCTTTGCCGCGCGCAAGGCCGGCCACACCGGAACCCTAGACCCAATGGCAAGCGGCTTGCTGCCGCTCACCTTTGGTGAAGCGACCAAGTTTTCGCAAATGTTGCTCAACGCCGACAAAGTCTATGAAGCAGGAGTCAAACTCGGCATCCAGACCGACACGGGGGACGCCGAAGGCACGGTGCTGTCCGTTCAGCCCGTCGCCGTCATTGAGACCCAACTGCGCGCGGTACTGACGCGCTTCACCGGCGAAATCGAACAAACGCCGCCGATGTATTCGGCGCTCAAACGCGACGGCAAGCCTCTTTATGAATACGCCCGCGCCGGAATCGAACTCGAACGTGCCCCTCGGCGCGTGACGATCACCGAACTCTCGCTGCTCGCGTTTCAAAAAGACCGCTTCACCCTCCGGGTCGCATGTAGTAAAGGGACTTACATCCGCAGCCTGGCGATGGACATCGGCGCGGCTCTGGGCTGCGGCGCGCATCTCGATACCCTGCGGCGTACCCGCATCGGAGATTTCGATTTATCGGGCAGCCTCACCCTCGATATGATCGAGTCCACCGCCCCGGCGCAACGCGATACCCTGTTGGCTCCGGTCGACGCGCTGCTGAAAGGCTTCCCGAAACTCGAACTCGAAAGCGCCGCCGCACGGCTGATTTTGCAAGGCCAGCCGCTTCGTCTGCAAAAAATCTCTGAAGATTGCGTCCGGCTATACGGCCCGGATAGGTTTCTGGGGCTTGGGCAGTGGAAAGAAGACGGTCGGTTATGGCCGAAGCGATTGCTAGACTCTTCCTCTCTTGCAGCGCCATCAACCTAGTTGGCAGAGAGAAGGGGGGCGAGATGAAGCTCAGGGGAACAGATCGAACAAGCCGCGAACCTACACCCAGTCTTTCTGCGCAAGCCGCCGCACGAGGTTGGGCCTTCGCCCACCGGATTGGTTATCTCGTACACTTGCGCTCAAACATCCGCCTCTACCGTATCCCCCTTCGCTTCCATCCACGCCCGCCGTCCGGCGGCTTCGCCTTTGCCCATCAGTAGGTTGAATTTTCGGCGCGTCTCGGCGAGAGCGTCATCGCGCACGCGCACGGGAAGCACGCGCCGGGTGGCGGGGTCCATCGTAGTTTCGCGCAGTTGCTCGGGGTTCATTTCGCCAAGCCCCTTGAACCGGCCTACTTCGATGCTCTCTGGGCGGACGCCTTCTTTCATGAGCCGGTCGCGGATGGCGGTGAGCTCGCCTTCGTCGAGGGCGTAGAGGCGGCGGGCAGGGCGCTTCTTGCCCTGGGCGGGCACGTCGACGCGGTAGAGGGGAGGTTGCGCGACGTAGATGTGACCGGCGTCGATGAGGCGGGGAAAATGGCGGAAGAAGAGGGTGAGCAGCAGGGTCTGGATGTGCGCGCCGTCCACATCGGCATCGGACATGATGACGACTTTCCCGTAGCGCAGGCCGGAGAGGTCGGGGGCATCGTTCGGGCCGTGGGCGTCGACGCCGAGGGCGACGGCGATGTCGTGAATTTCGGCGTTGGCGAGAAGCCTGTCCGCGTCGATTTCCCAGGCGTTCTGGACTTTTCCGCGTAGCGGCAGGATGGCCTGGGTTTCCTTGTCGCGCGCCATTTTGGCGGAACCACCGGCGGAATCGCCTTCGACGAGGAAAAGTTCGTTTTCGCTGATGTCGCTGGATTCGCAGTCGGAAAGCTTGCCGGGAAGCACGGCAACGCCGGAGGATTTTTTCTTTTCGACTTTCTGGGCGCTTCTTTGCCGCGCCAGTGCCTGCCGGATGGCGAGTTCGGCAATGGCGCGTCCGGCTTCGACGTGGTTGTTGAGCCAGATTTCAAAGGGGTCGCGCACCTGCGCGGAGACGAGCCGCACGGCTTCGCGGGAGTTGAGTTTTTCTTTGACCTGCCCCTGGAATTGGGGGTCGAGGAGACGGGCGGAAAGGACGAACCCCATCTTTGCGCAAACGTCTTCCTGTTGCAGCTTGACCCCGCGCGGCAGCAGGGCGTGATGGTCGATGAAAGATTTGAGCGCCTCGAAAAGCCCCGCGCGCAAGCCGGATTCATGCGTGCCGCCGGAGACGGTGGGAATGAGATTGACGTAGGACTCGCCGGGGACGGATTGTTCGTACCAGGCCAGCGCCCAAGCCGCGCCTTCGCCGGGGGCGAAGGCGGAATCGTTTTCGGTGGCGTATTTTTCACCGGCGAAGATCGGGGCGACGGGTTCCTGCCCGCCCGCCAATTCCGACAGGTAAGCAGGGATGCCACCGGGATAGCTCCAGCTTTTGCTCTGGCGGCTGCCATCGGCCTGCTCAACATCGAGCCGCACGGAAACGCCGGGGAGCAGCACGGCTTTGCTGCGCAGCAAGCGTTCGAGTTCGGCAATCGGAACCTTGGACGACTCGAAATACTTGGCATCCGGCCAAACCCGCACGCGGGTCCCGGTTTGTCGGCCACAGGTATCGATGGGGCGTAGTTCGCTGACGGTTTCCCCTCCGTTGGCGAACTCGGCGCGCCACAGTTTACCTTCCCGGCGAATTTCAACTTCCAGCCGGGTGGAGAGCGCGTTGGTCACGGAAACACCGACGCCGTGCAGCCCGCCGGAAAAGGCGTAGGCCGAATTGCCAGAACGTTTGTCGAATTTGCCCCCGGCGTGCAGCCGGGTGAAGGCGAGCACGACGACGGGAACACCCTCTTCGGGATGCAGCCCCACGGGGATGCCGCGCCCGTTGTCCGAGACGCTTACGGAACCGTCCAGGTGCAGGATGACGTGAATCTCTTTCGCAAAACCGGCCAACGCCTCATCGGCGGAGTTGTCGATGACTTCCTGGATGATGTGCGCGGGGCTGTCGGTTCGAGTGTACATGCCGGGGCGTTCGCGCACCGGCTCCAGCCCCTTGAGGACGCGGAAGGAGGATTCGTCGTACTGTTGTGTGCTTGCCATTGCTGCCTTGGATGTTGCTTTGCGGGAAGGGCGTAAGGATAGCAGAGCGGCAAAGCTCGCGTGGCGCGGGGACTTTGGTCTTTTGTGGCGTTGTGGTTATCGGTTAAAATTCTTCTTGCAATACATACGATAATATATATTATTTAGATCATGAAGTTCACATGGCACGAACCCAAGCGGCAACAGAATCTGAAAAAGCACGGGCTGGATTTTGCAGACGCACACAAGGTTTTTGACGGCCCCCTCATGACGTTTGAGGATACACGGGAAAATTACGGCGAGCAGCGAATGATTGGTGTCGGGTTGCTTGATTTTCTTGTTGTGCTCGTTGTCCATGTGGAATCTGCGGATGAAATCCGTATCATCTCCATGCGTAAGGCAACACATCATGAAACAGACCAGTTCTACGAGTATCTTGGCCGATGACGACGCGCCGGAACTGATGCCGGAAGATTTCGCCCGTGCAAAGTACCGCGTTCACATGCAGGACGTTAGCCGGGAACAATGGGCTGCTGCCGTTCGGGAAAAGCTCGGTAAACAGCGCGTTTCCATCATGCTTGATGCTTCAGTGATTGCTTTTTTCAAGGCAAAGGCCGGGGAGCGTGGTTATCAGACTCTTATTAATCAGGCTCTTCGTGACGCCATGCGAGGAGAGGAAATGGAGGCGACCTTACGCCGCGTGATTCGGGAGGAATTGAGTCACGTTTGATTCCTGGAAAGCAATCATGCCTCCAAGTTGCGCACTTAAGGCAATATCCACAGCGCAGCTTTGCGTGGTGAGAAGGCTCCGTTGTCATCCCCTGCAAAGTGGCATATATCAGCACACGTTAAGCCATTCCATAAGGTTATATGGCCTTTCGCGTTCGGCCCGTCTCCCGTGACAACGAGAATGCCCTTCATATCCTTGAAATCGTCGTGGACAGGAACACGGTTGACTTCTATGTCGGGGGAGCCAAAGACATCCTTCAAATGAAGCAGCATGTCACTGACGCGATACATATACCACTTCCCATCCCTGGCGGTCACTGTCCCGTATTTATTATCGGGTTGAATCGGGAAGCCTGTCCTGTTCAGTACATAGCTCATCCGGATGGGGCATGCGTTTGTCCATTTTCCATCCTCTGTTTTTGATATTTCGATATTTTCTTTGACCTTATTGCCAAAAATTTTCCCGATCAAGGCCACATTTACATTTACTTGAGAAAAAACTCTCCAGGCATTAAAAAAATCAGGTCTTTGACCAGTGATGTCTTTCAGGTGAATCAGCGCACTCTTTTTTGGAACCGAATCGCCCCGCGATACCAGGACTTCCATGATGATGCCCGCGCGCGGAGATGGCACAGTGATTGTTTTGTCTCCGATTGTCAGCGTCATGACGTCATCGCCAGGGTGAACCCATTCGCCCCGGCTGACGAGAATTTCTGAAACCGTCGCGCTGCTTGGTTCAACCGTATCGGGAACATTAATATCGATGAGTCCCATGGCCGCCCCTTGAAATTTTTACAAGAGCCTATTTTCTTGAATATATCGCAGATAAAATTTCGTGGCAACAAGCGAAAGAGTATGGCATTGAAATTCTCTTTTGGCATTATTGCATGCTTGCGACAAACATCCCTCCATGACAGGATGGTTCCCTTTTTTATTGGGTCAGTGCATGTTCTCGGATAACCAGTCGTCGAACGGTTTTGCGCGGGCAGTGTATCTGTAGATTTCTTTCATATTGGTTTTGACCTTTCCGGATTCCCGGTGCGGGGTTCCCGATTTTTTTACGAGAATTTTGTAAGCGATGAGATTTTCGGAGAGCGCCTGCTCATAATTTCCCCGACCGAAATACACGTTGGCAATATCGCCATAAATTCCCGCGACGGTGGGATGATTTTTGCCCAACCTTTTTTCCTGTATTGCCAACTCTTTTTGGTACCAAACCAGCGCGTTCCTGAAATCGTTTTGGCTATGGTATATCGCGGCGATGCGATGATAATCCGCAATGGTATTGGGATGCTCCTTGCCCTGTGACAATTTCCGGAGTTCCACGGTTTTCTTGTACCACTCCAGCGCTTTGTTCCACTTGCCCCAACGGTGATAAACCTTGGCGATATTTTCAGAGGTTATAAGTCTGTCATATAAGCCTTTTCTGGAAGAAGAGTGTTCCCGGATCGAGAGTGCTTTTTGATACCACTCCACTGCTTTCTCGTAGTCGCCCTTGCTGAGACTGACCCAGGCGAGGCTATCGTAAGTAGCGACGGTTTCAGGGTGATACGCGCCCAATTTCTTTTCACGGATCGACAAGGCTTCCAAGTACCATCCCGTCGCCTGGTCGTATTTGGCATGCCTGATACGCTGAATGGCAATGTCATCGCACTCTTTCGCTGTCCTCTGCTTGTTTTTCACCAGCGGAGAGATTTCTTGTTGTTGTACGGCTTCCGTCTCTCCGTCTGGGGCGGTGGTGGCGCAGCTTGTCAGGACAAAGAGGGTGGCAATAAGGGGATAAACTGGGAGTAGTCTCATGAACTTTCCTATTGACAGAATGCAAATCCTACGGCGCGTTCCGCTCATTTATTTATTGAAGCGACTCTTCGAGCCATTCGCCAAATGGCATGGCATTGTCTAATTTATCATAGGCGCGCGCCAAGTTGAGCCTGACGGCCATGGTCGTCGAATGTCTTTCACCGAATGTGTTCAGCAGAATCCGGTAAGCCTTGAGGTATTGCGGCAGCGCGAGCACATAGTCGCCCTGAGCCCGATAGACTTCGGCAATGTTGTTGTAGGTCATGGCAACGTTGGGGTTTTGGTCGACCGGTTTCTTTTCCTGGATTGCCAATGCTTTTTTGAACAACTCCAGCGCGTTGGCACGGTCGCCCTGATGGAAGTAAGCCATGCCCATATTGTTGTAAATCCTGGCAGTATCAGGATGCGCGCTGCCAAGCGTTTTTTCACTGATCGCCAAATCTTTTTGATACCATTTCAGCGCTTTTGCATATTGCTCTTGGCTGTCGTATACCAAGGCGATGCTGTTATAGGTTTCCGCCGTTTCCGGATGGTTTTTGCCCTGTATGTTTTCGCGGATTTCCAGAGCCTTGTTGAGCCAATTCAGGGCTTCGGTGTAGTTTTTCTGGTTACGACAGACATCGCCGATGGCGTTATATACCGCGGCGAGATTCTTCCGGGTCGGAATTGTATTGTCATGTTCGTTTCCAGAAGATTGTTTGTAATACGGGAGTAATTGTTCAAAGTTGCTCTGGGCTTTTTGATAGTGTATCAGCGCGTTTTCGTAGTCGCCGCGCCGAAAATATTCCCCGGCAGTCTTGCGGTTGCTTGAGGCTTCGTTTTCGAGCGACTTCAGTTTTGCGAGTTCGTCAGGAGCCATTCTGAGTGCGGCTTGCGACGTTTCGGATTCTGTTTTGGCTTTGTCTTCGGCCCCTACGGTCGTTTTGGCCGATGGGGATGTCGCGGTTTCGGATACTGGCGGCGTGGATTCCGCTTGCGCGATCTCCAAGGTCTCTGACGCTTCAGTTGCCGTAGGCGAATCATCCCTGGCGGCGTTGTAGATGAGAGCGATCACGATACCGGCAATGATGGCAAACAGCGCGAAGAGGACAGACGGGCCGTCCTCTTTTCGGGCTGAGTCCGGTTCATCCTGGGAGGTTTCCAATGGCAGGGTTTCGGGCTGTTCGTCGGGCGCTTCCTGGTCGGTTACGGCGGGCGGAGAGTCCGACTCGGATGAGGCGGTTT
>WRJU01000209.1 GCA_009778425.1 Pseudomonadota bacterium | reverse complement strand
CTGAATTCCTACCTGCGCTGGCTCCCCTGTGTCTATGACCCTGCCGCCGACAAACGGCAGTGGTACACGCAACTGATGTTTGCGCAGCACACGACCAACTTGTCCCCGGTCTGGGGCCGGTCAACGGGTACGGGACATCCCGGCATCTCGTTCTTCAACCGGGGGGGCGGGGTGGTGACGTTCGACCCCCTGAATCGCCTTGACCGGCAGATGAACGCACACCTGTTTATCTTTGGCCCGACAGGTTCCGGCAAATCCGCCACGTTGATTGGCATGCTCATGCAACTCATCGCAATCTACCGCCCCAGGCTCTACGTGATTGAGGCGGGCAACAGTTTTGGGCTCTTCGGAGAATACGCGGCGAGCCTCGGCCTCACAGTCCACCGCGTCAGGCTCGCCCCCGGTTCCGGGATCAGCCTGGCACCCTTTGCCGACGCGCTGCGCCTGATCAACGCCCCGCAAACCACAGACGTGGGAGACGATGAAGGGGACAACGCCGACGAGCAGCGCGACGTGTTGGGGGAACTGGAGATTACCGCGCGGTTGATGATTACCGGCGGAGAGGAAAAAGAGGAAGCGCGGCTCACGCGCGCCGACCGGGGGTTGATCCGACAGTGCATCATGGCTGCCGCACAAAGCGCGCACAACGAGAAACGAGGCGTACTCACGCGCGATGTGTGCGGAGCGATGCGGGACGCTGCGCGTGACACATCCTTGCCGGAAGCGCGCCGCAACCGCCTGTTGGAGATGGCCGAGGCGATGGGCATCTTCTGCCAAGGCGCGGACGGCGAAATGTTCGACCGCCCCGGCACACCCTGGCCGGAGGCCGACATCACCATCGTGGATCTCGCCACGTTTGCCCGCGAGGGCTACAACGCGCAGCTCTCCATTGCCTACGTCTCGCTCCTCAACACGATCAACAACATCGCAGAGCGCGACCAGATGAAGGGTCGCCCCATCGTGTCGGCCACTGACGAAGGGCACATCATCCTCAAAAACCCTCTGCTCTCCCCGTTTGCCGTGAAAATCACGAAAATGTGGAGAAAGCTCGGCGCGTGGTTCTGGCTGGCCACCCAAAACCTCGACGATTTCCCCAAATCGGCAGAGGCGATGTTGAACATGATCGAGTGGTGGATTTGCCTTTCCATGCCGCCCGATGAGGTGGAAAAGATCGCGCGTTTCAGGGAACTCTCCCCCGCACAGAAGGCGCTGATGCTATCTACCCGGAAAGAGTCGGGGAAGTATTCGGAGGGGGTGATTTTGTCGAAGTCGATGGAGGTGCTGTTCCGGGCGGTACCGCCGAGCTTGGCGCTCGCGCTGGCGCAGACCGAGCCGGAAGAAAAAGCCGAGCGCGCCCAGATCATGCGTCAGCAGGGCTGTACGGAGCTGGAAGCGGCGGTCAAAATATCTCAGGGCATCGACCAGGCGCGGGGGATCGAGTTCGTGACTTAGAGACCTTGGCGAACCAAATCTGTCATCTGCGAACCCGGAGCAAGCGGCCCGATAAGCCGCTTGTCGGTGATGGCGTCAAAAACCTCTGTCCAGTATTCCCTATGGCTACGCTCAAATGCGTCAACTACATCGCTCCAAGTCCCCACAACCGTACAGCACTGCCGAAAACGCGCAGGACCAGTCTGCCCCTTCGGGCAAGTAGCGCAGAACTCGGCGCTTAGGTTAAGCCTGTTTTTATGTAAATTCAAATCGTATGCCCACATCAATCTGCTTTCCTCAGCTTCGATTCAAGTGAATGGACAGCGTATTGACTTAACATAATAAATTGCTTCTCCTGTCTTGGCAGCATCCCGCTGTCTGGCCTGTACAGGAGAAGAGAAAATGGATGTCTTTAAGTTTGCAGCGCCTTCGGCCGCAAAACGGCTTCGTGCCAGTTCCTTGAGTCAATTTGCGCAGCCGTATCTGGATTGCTTGTGCGAACAAGGGTATGCCCCGGCCGGTATGCGAAAGCACCTCAGCAGCCTCTCCCATTTCACGCTTTGGGCGGCATCCCAGCAGTTTGAACTTTCCGGCCTCGTCCGCCAGGTTGATCGCTTTCTCTATCGGCATCTTCCACAATGCAGATGTGGCTATCCAGTTATTCGCAAGTTGCGAGACCTTCGCGCAGCCTTGAATCACTTGATTGCCGTTGTCGTCAAAACGGGTGTTCGGCTCGATGCCGGATCACTCAGCCAAGTCGACGAGCATCTTCAACTGTTCGATCACTATCTGGAACACGCAAAGGGTTTGGCTTACGGCACACGGCGCTGGAAGATTCACTTCGTGCGCCCACTCTTATTGATGACAGGGACAGCCTTGCCCTCGCCGAATCAACTCAGGCGGTTCCTCCACCAAGCGCAATCACGGCTGAGCATTGCCACCATCCAAAGCGTCGTCAAAGCCGTCCGCAGCTATTTGCGTTTCCGGGCATTCCAAGGTGAGAGCGTCGAGCATCTCACACCCATCGTGATGTCGCCTGCATGCTGGCGTCTGGCGGTACTGCCCAAGACACTATCATCTGATGATCTACAGCGTTTGCTTGATGCCTTCCCTCCCGGCACGCCTTCGCGTCATCGCGGCTACGCGATTATCAGATGCGCAGTTGATCTTGGGCTTCGCAGCAGTGAGATTACTTCCTTGGCGCTTGACGATATTGACTGGGCAGCAGGCACAGTGCGTATTAACAAGGCCAAGTCGCGCCGAACAGATGTCCTGCCCTTACCTCATGTAACGGGTACGGCCATCGCCGAATACATCAGGTTGGAACGGCCCCAAACCAATAATCGCCGGGTATTTGTCCGGCTCCACGCGCCAGTGGATAAGCCGGTCACCCGCATGGCGGTCATCAGAGTCATCGCGGGAGCCTGCCAACGGGCAGGCTTGCCTTGCATCAGGCCGCACATTCTGCGACATACCTTTGCATGCAGGCTCCTGAACGCGGGTGGAACGCTGAAGGAGGTTGCCGATGTCTTAAGACATCGGTCTCTCAATACCTCAATGATCTACGCCAAAGTTGATCTTACGAGGCTTGCCGCAGTAGCGATGCCCTGGCCGGGGAGTCCGACATGAACAAGCTAAACTCCATGAAGGCCGCTGTAGGCCGCTACCTTGATGAGCGCCGATCCCTGGGGTTTGAGTTGATCGAACAGGGAAAGAATTTGTTGCGCTTTGCACGCTATGCCGATGAGCGCAATCACTGCGGCCCACTGACGCAGGAATTGGTTCTAGGCTGGGCCTGCGAGCATGTGAGACGTACCTCTGAAGTCACTGCTGCTGGGCGGCTGATGAAAATACGTCCTTTTACCTCGTACTATCGGCAATTCCAGCCAGATTCCTACATCCCTGAACCTGGCGTTCTCGGTCGTGAAAGGCGGCGTCCGGTGCCACATATTTATACCGACCAGGAAATCGTTGAACTTCTTGAGGCAACCAAGCGCCTTGAACCGAGAAACGGACTCCGCCCGTTTACCTACCGTACGCTGTTTGGCTTGATTGCTGCGGCAGGCCTGCGTTTGTCTGAAGCATTGAACCTGACGGTGAGCGATGTCGACCTTGATGCCGGGACGATCACTATACGCGAAACCAAGTTCAAAAAGTCCCGTTGCCTGCCATTGCATCCCAGTACGGTGGATGCGCTGGCCCTGTACCGTCAGTCACGCGAGTGTTATTTCCACTCTGGCAAAAGTGCCGCCTTCTTTATGGCGGACGATGGTTTTTGCCTTTCAGCAAGCGCAGTCAGTCATGCCTTTCATCAGTTACGAACGTTTATGGGTTGGCAAAGCCGTGGCGACCACCCGATACCACGCATCCATGACCTTCGGCACACTTTCGCCGTCCGGCGGTTGCAGCGATGGCGTGAGGAGGGGCAGTTGATTGACCAAGGGGTCTATTGGTTATGTACCTATCTTGGTCACGGCAAGATTTCCAGCACCTATTGGTACCTCTCTGGTGTTCCTGAACTGATGGATTTGATTAGCGCAAGGTTTGAGTCCTTCGTTACTACGGGGGAACTGACATGAGCCAGAAACCGGCACCCAGTTTCGCTGATTTAGTGCAAGAGTTCTTCGGTTCGTATGCGCTCAACCAGCGGGCACTCAGCCCCCAGACCATAGCGGCCTACCGTGACACGTTCGTGATGATGCTCAACTATGCCGAGAAAACGAAGGCAATCCAATATCACCACTTCAAGCTCACTGATTTGAACGCCGAGTTTCTCGCCGGGTTCTTGGATTATCTGGAGCTTGAGCGCAAAAACTGCGTCAGAACCCGCAACAGCAGACTTGCAGCCATCCGTTCCTTCCTGAAGTTTGCCGCCAGGCGCGACTTGATCAACCTTGCCACCATTGAGCAGGCGCGCACTGTGCCAATGAAGCGTTTCGACAGGCCGATGCTGGGTTTCGTACCACACAAGCAGATGCTGGCCATCATGGATGTTCCGACTGACACCTGGGTGGGGCAGCGTGACCGGCTCATGTTCTCCTTGTTGTTTAACACCGGCGCACGCGTTTCGGAAATCATCGGTGTACGGGTCTCCGATGTCGAACTCGGGCCGAGCAACCACATCCGGCTTCGCGGAAAGGGGCGCAAGCAGCGGTCATTGCCATTATGGAAGAGTACGGCCACAGCAGTCCGCCAATGGCTGAAACACAACCCGCAGCTTCATGCCGATACGCCGCTCCTGCCACGGCGCGACGGGCAAGCAATGACGCGGGTTAACGTGGTTCTGCGCCTGAAACTTGCCGTCGATGCTGCGGCAAATCGGTACCCAGAGTTAAAAGAGATGCGAATCTCCCCGCACATCATCCGCCACTCAACCGCGATGTGTTTATTGCAATCCGGCATTGATCCGGTTGAGATCGCATTATGGCTCGGGCATGAGAGTCCTGTGACCACTCATCAATATGTGGAAGCTGACTTGGCGATGAAGGAGCGGGCGCTGGCCCGTTTGAAGCAGCCAGAAATAAAGCAAGCACGATACCGACCGCCCAAGGGAGTCATGGATTTCCTCACATCTCTGTGATTTTTATGGAAAGTGTCCCGACTGCTGCTTTCAGGCGCGGTCGGGCTTCAGAGTATTTATATGACAAAAGATTTACATAAAAACAGACTTAACCTAAGCGCCGTTATGGAAAGGTTTCCATAACGGCACGGTAGAGTCTGAAACATTTTTTCATGCAAACAGTATACCTGTTTTATACGCCAAAAGAATACTCAAATATTGTATTTTGTTTCCTGAAACGGCAGCCGTTCCACATCTCACGCCAAAACGCGCAGTTCACTCGGCTTTGCGCAGGCTTCCAGAGTCAAGTTGCAGGGATACCGACTTACTCAACATATCAATCAGTACATGTGCGCGTTGCGCGCCGTCTGACATGTGGTAAATCGCATCGAACCCTGAGAAAGGGCCTTCCGCGATGCGAACGGTATCGCCCGGATTGAACAAGCGGGCAGGCTCTGAGAGCAACGACTCTTCACGGGATTTCAGTTCCTCAACCAGACGGTCGTCAACTTGAGCGGGGCGCTCGCCGAAGCGCACCAGCCGACTCACGCCGACCGTCGAGCGGATGGGCGACCAGCTCTTGTCTTTGCCATCCAGCCCCATGCGGATGAAAAGATAGCGCGAAAACAACGCCTCATTTACAACGACCAGCTTGCACCAGAGCAGTTTTTCGATGCGAATCATGGGCAAATAGCAGGTATAGCCCTGCCGTTCGAGGTTGAGAAGCGCCTTTTTTTCTTGGCGTGGTTTTGTGTGGATGAGATACCAGTGCATACCGCTAGCTTACCTTGACCTTCAGATCGCCGCATTTGACCGTCACGCCGATACGCTTGAGCTTTCTGCCACCCGTCAGCCGGTCGAGCAGCGCTTCGGAAATCTTCGCCAGCAGTGTATGCGTCAGCAGTGCATCGACATCGCGGGCACCGCTGTCGACGTCGTTGCAGCGCACAGCGATGAAATCGACCAGTTCATCGGAAAAATCTACTTCGGCCCGGTGATTCTCTTCGATGCGGCGCTTGATCCTGCCGAGTTTCAGAATGACGATCTTCCTCAACACTTCCTCGCTAATCGGGAAGAACGGCACAATCGTAAGCCGCCCCAGAAAGGCGGGCTTGAACGTCTTTTGCAGGGTTGGACGCATGATCTCAACCAGATCTTCCGGCGTCGGATCGCGGGTTTCAACGGGTTTGTCTTTATCCTCTTCTCCCGCTTCTTCTGCTCCCTGCTGCACGGTAACACCGTATTGAACGGCGCGCGTGATGAGGTCACTGCCGACGTTGGAGGTCAAAATGATGACCGTGTTCTTGAAGTCGATTTCGTTGCCCTCGGCGTCTTCCAGCCTGCCCTTATCGAACACCTGATAGAAGAGTTCGAGCACGTCCGGATGCGCCTTTTCCACTTCGTCGAGCAGCACGACTGAATACGGTTTCCTTCTTACCGCTTCGGTAAGCACGCCGCCTTCGCCGTAACCAACGTAGCCGGGAGGAGAACCCTTGAGACCACTGACGGTATGCGCCTCCTGGTATTCGCTCATGTTGATGTTGATGAGGTTGCGCTCACCGCCATACAGCGCCTCGGCCAGTGCCAGCGCCGTTTCGGTCTTGCCAACGCCCGAGGGGCCAGTCAGCAAAAACACGCCTTTTGGTTTGCCGGGGTCGTCCAGATTCGCCTTGGCAATACGCACCCGCTCGGCAATCTGGGCGAGCGCGTGATCCTGCCCGATGACGCGCTCGGCGAGCAGCCGACCAAGATCGCGCACCTGTTGCAGTTCGTCGCTCACCATCCGGCCAAGCGGGATGCCCGTCCAACCACTGATGACATCGGAGATGATGTTCGTGTCGACACATTCGTAGGCCAGCGACAGCTTCTTTTGCAGGGCGCGCAGCGCATTGCGCTTCTCCTGAAGCGGACTCGGTTTCCTGGACTTGCCTGGCTTTGCCTTAGCCTCTGGCGCTGCCTTGATTGCGACGATTTCTTCGACAAGTTTTGACTGTTCGTCCCACGCGGCCTTCAGGCGGGAGAGATCCGTTTCCAGATGGGTTCTTTTCTCCTTCAGTTCCTTGATGCGTGCCTCATGGCCTTCCTCGCACCCGAGTGCGGCCAATTCGCGGTCGATGTTTCCGATGATGACTTCCACGTCTTCTACCGGCCCCGGACGGCCCACACGGGAAAGCGCGATACGGGCGCACGCCGTATCGAGCACGGAGATCGCCTTGTCCGGCAACTGCCGCCCTGAGATGTAACGGCTGGAAAGATTGACGGCGGACACCACGGCTTCGTCGAGAATATCGACCTGATGGTGCCTGGCCAGCGCCAGGGCAACGCCGCGCGTCATCTGCACCGCAGACTCAGGGGTTGGCTCATCAACCTTGATCACCTGGAAGCGTCGCGCCAGCGCAGCGTCCTTCTCAAAATATTTTTTATACTCTGACCAGGTCGTCGCGGCGATGGTGCGCAGTTCGCCCCGCGCCAGCGCGGGTTTGAGCAGGTTGGCCGCGTCGCTCCCTCCCGCCCCGCCACCTGCGCCGATCATGGTGTGCGCTTCGTCGATGAACAGGATGATCGGCGTCAGGCTCCCCTTGACTTCATCGATGACTTGTCGGAGTCGGTTTTCAAACTCACCCTTAACAGAGGCACCGGCCTGTAACAGACCGAGGTCGAGCGTGCGTAGCGCTACCTTGGCAAGCGCAGGAGGCACTTCGCCCGCAACGATCTTCTGGGCCAAACCCTCCACCACCGCCGTCTTGCCGACGCCCGGCTCGCCGGTGAGGATTACGTTGTTCTGGCGGCGACGCAGCAGGATGTCCGTCATCTGGCGGATTTCGGCCTCCCGCTCAAGCACGGGATCCATCTTGCCTGCGCGTGCCTGTGCGGTGAGGTCAATCGTGTATTTGTCCAATCCAGGCGTACCACGTTTGGCAGAGAGCGTTGCCGGATTCTGGGGTTCGATCCCAGGTGGTTCAGTGACGCTGGAAGGTTTGCCGCCGGTTCCTCCCTCCCCGTCGCGTGCACGGATCGCGGCGTAGGCTTCAGCGAACCTTCCTGCGTCGAGTTGAAGAAGCACAGCAGCGGATGTCCGTAACGCACCGCGCAAGCCGTCGTCGGTCAGGATCGCCAGCAGCAGATCGACACTGGAAATGTCCGCCTCCCTATTTTCGGCGCTGGCAATCAGCCAGCCTTTTTCCAGCCATCTAGGTATCCAGACCGACAGCTCCGGGTTGCGCGTGCTGCCGGAGCGGAAACTGTCCAGCGCCGCGTTGAGATCGGCCTCCAACTGGGAAATGTCCGCGCTTGTTGCCCGCAATGCTGCCATGAAGGCGTTATTGGTCTGATCGAGCAGCGACAGCAGCACATGCTCAACTTCGATTTCATGATGGGTACGTGCCTGCGCGCGGCTGATGGATTCTTCGAAGGCTCGGCGGGCAACAGGCGTCAGGCGAAGAAAAAGGGCTTGTAATGCATTCATAATAATGAGTCTGGTGATGAATTGAAAAATTGATGAAACGATTCAGGAATGCTTCATTTAAGAAGCCGGTACCGCTTTCCTTCCAGGTCATGGTCGACTGGCCGAGTGAAGAGCCATGCGTTGCCGCCTAGCGGTGGCCGCTGGCCCGCTTTGAGGCGCGGTACAGGAACATCACGCCTATCGAGAATGAGCTGCACGTCGCACGCCAGCCCGTGTCCGACCATGTACCGCACCAAGGTCTCCAGCGCCTGCGCACCCGGCTCACCGGGCAGGAGCCCCTCGTACTTGGCACGGCGCATCGGCCCCAGGTGGATTTGAATTTTCGTTTGCCGATCCCAGATACGCCGCCCGCAAAACGCGGATACCCCTTCGCGCGCATTCCCGCCGATCCGGGATTGCTCTTCCGGGGGAATCTTGATCCACTGGCCGACGAACTGCTCAATCCTGGTAGGCACGCCGAAAAAGCCCCGGATCACGGTACTCATCGCCTGTGTTGAAATGGGTTTTTGCGATAACAAACCGGCATAGAAGGCAAAGAAGGTCTCGGCAACTCGATTGGTGTTTCCAGAACCCAGTTTTTCGCGCAGGCTTTGAACACCAACACCCGATAAATCCAACAGATTGCGGGTCAGTCTGTCTGGTTCACCATCTTCAACGTCCAGCCAATAGCGGTATTTGCGCCAGGCGCTGTAAAAAAGGGCGATGGCACGGTGGCTGAAGATATCGAGAAAGCCGTGCAGCCCCGTATCCCGAAAGGACTGGCGGCGTTTGATGACCAGTTCTGTGTAGGGCTGAGGCAGCGTTGCGTTTGGGCCGACCAGTCCCAGGAAATTCACGGTCATTTCGTCGCGCGTTTGCTCCGCGTCAGGCGCTTCCGAGAGAGCAGGCTGGTAACGGGTCATCTCGCTGGCTGGAAAGCTGAATGTTGCCGCAGTGCGGAAACGCAAATCGGAAGGAAGATGCGACTGTCGTCTGCCGCCGTATTGGCGGGCAGTCAGTGCCAGCAGGCGCACGGCCTGGAAAAAACTGAACTGCGTCGCATCTTTCTCCAATTCCTGGATCAGATCACGCGGGTCTCGATTCGATGGGGACGGCATTATTGCACCCTCAATGACGGGATTTTCTTCGGACAGAACCGAAACACTCAAATTCAACCCTGTTTATCCGCCAATGGCGAATAAAATACGGAACATTGTATTCATAGAGCATGACTATGGATCAAGAACTGTTCGGCGATCTGCTGCAAAGCCTGAAAGAGGCCAAGGCAATCTCACGCGGGGAAGCACCCGTCTCGCGCCGTTTCAAGGTGGATGCACCAGATGCTGGAGCGATACGCGAACGCATGGGGCTTTCGCAAAGCGAATTTGCGCATCTGATGCGCGTCAGCGTAAAAACGCTGCAAAACTGGGAGCAACACCGCCGCAACCCGACCGGACCTGCCGCAGCTTTGCTCAAAATCGTGCTGGCTTCGCCGGAGGTGGCGCTTAAGGCATTGCGTACCTGAATTGAACTGACAACTAGGCACCATCAAAACGGGAATTTGAGAAGTCGGCTTGCCAGCTCTTGACATATTCGGTCGTCCCGGCGCAGCCAGCCAGCACGGCGGCAAGAAACGCGATGTGCCAGAAAGCCTTCTTCGTCACCTTCCACATTTTCATCAGCCCCCCTGAACCCTCCCGTTATTTCCCACTCAGCAGCCTCACCCTTTCTTCCCGTCCGTCCCCGGCACATCTCCTACCCATTCCCAATGCCCCGGCCCCTGGTGGGAGAACACCTGTTTGATACCTTTGATCCGGTTGAGCCAGCCCGTGGCCGGTTTGTAGAAGCGCGCATTGGGCATGCTCTGCCCTTCGATGAGCGTCAGCTCCCCGCCGTCTTCCACGCAGTGCCACAGACCGGTTTTAGGACATGCCTCGCCGGTGGCGAGCCTGTGCGGGAACGCCTGCGGGGCCTAGGCTCCAGGCTTTGGGGCGGGGGGCGAAGATTCCGGCTTGCCCTTGCCGCCCGGCGGGGTTTCCTTCATCGGCCTCACCCGAATCGTCGAGGTCAGCTTGTCCCACATTGCAACGGCTTCTTCGTCGGTGAGGCTGGGCGGAACTGCTCCCCGAGTATTTACCTTCACACCGGTATAGAGGTCGATCCTGACATAGGGGCGCAACATATCCTTGGCTGCTCCCGGTGTCTTGAAGGTGAAATCATGCGTTTCAGGGCTTCCATCTTTACCCGGCACCCGCGCCAACGCCTCAGCGCCCTCCCATTTCCCGATAGCGCGGTCTGCCTTGCGCAGAAATTTGATGCGGCTGTATAACGCACTCAATCCCATCTCTGCGGCTCCTTCGCGTCCTCCTTCGAGCATCGCCTCTAAAGAATCCTCTTTGCTGGGACGGTCTGTGCTCACCGTTTCTACCGCAAACGTCACATCCGGAAATTCAGGAAAACGGAAGCCAATGGCGATGCGTTCGCTGCGGAAATCAAGCGGCGAGGCAATAAACCCCTCTTCAATACATACTCCAGATTCATCCGGGATTTCGTTCTCACCGCGCAAACGAAGGCGGCGGGCTACATCTAATAGTTCTTCTACGTATTTTTTATAGAGGGTTTTATCAACTCTAATCCCTCCTCTGGCATTCTTATCGTCAACAACCATTGCCACAGAAGGGATCGACTGTACAAAAGCCACTCTGTCCAGCCGAATATAGGAATACAGTTGGGCACGAGAAGAAGACATAGAGTTGTAATACCCCACCACGATTTTACTGTCCGGGTTAATGCTGTCAAAAACGCCAATCAGCATCGAAGGCTCTTCAGTATGTTTAATGCTGGTGATCTTATCGACCTTGGCCTTGATCTCAGCCTTGATTTTTGGCCCCTCGCCAGGATAGAC
>WRJU01000208.1 GCA_009778425.1 Pseudomonadota bacterium | reverse complement strand
GTGTCTTTGGGGACGGATTCGCCCCTGGCCTTGTCGATGGCCAGCCGCAGGCGCGGGTTGGCGCTGAGGTCGCCGCCGCCCATCTTGGCGGCGACGGTGATCTCCTTGATCAGCTTGGTGAAAATCTTGCCCCGTTTGGCGTCCTGACGGCCTTTGCGGTGCTGGATATTGGCCCATTTGGAATGACCAGCCATAAGTTGAACCTCTGAAAACAGTGTTATATCTGGAAAACACACTATTCTAGCGGTTCAGATGCCCCCTATCCACACGGTCTTGAATTCCAGGTAATCGTCGATGCCGTGGCTCGATCCTTCGCGGCCAAAGCCGGATGCCTTGACGCCGCCGAATGGCGCGCATTCGCCGGAGATGACGGGGGTGTTGACGCCCACCATGCCGAATTGCAGCCCTTCGGCGACGCGGAAGAGCTTGCCCAGGTCGCGGCTGTAGAAGTAGGAGGCCAGCCCGTATTCGGTGGCGTTGGCAAGCCGCAGGGCTTCGGCTTCGTCGCGGAAGGGGAGAATGGTGACGACAGGGCCGAAGATTTCTTCCCGCCAGAGGCGGGATTGCGGTTTTGCCTGGGTGACGACGGTCGGCTCAAAGTAGAGCCCGCCGAGTTTGTGCGCTTGTCCGCCGGTATGGATTTTTGCGCCGTCGGCTTTTGCTTCGGCGAGCAGCGCGGTGATGCGCTCGACGGCTGCGGCGTTGATAAGCGGGCCGATGTCGGTGTCCGGGTCTAGCCCGTTGCCGACTTTCAGCGCCGCCGCGCGGGCGGCAAAGCATTCGGTGAAGCGGGCATAAAGGGTTTCATGCACGAGGATGCGGTTGACGGCGATGCACACTTGCCCGGCGTTTCGGAATTTTGCGGCGACGGCTCCATTGACGGCAGCGTCGAAATCGGCGTCCTCAAAGACGATGAAAGGGGCGTTTCCGCCCAGTTCCAGGGTCACTTTCTGTATCTGTTCCGCCGCTTGCGCCAGCAGGACGCGGCCCGTGCGCGTGGAGCCGGTGAAAGAAAGTTTTCTGATGGCCGGGTGGGCGGCAAAGGCTTTGCCGATGTCCGGCGGATTGCCGAGGACGACGTTGAAAACGCCGGGAGGGATGCCCGCGCGTTGCGCGAGTTCGGCCAGCGCCAGCGCGGAGAAAGGGGTGGATTCCGCCGGTTTGAGAATAATGGGGCATCCGGCGGCGAGCGCGGGCGCAGTTTTGCGCACGATCATGGCGCTGGGGAAATTCCACGGGGTGATGGCCGCGCACACGCCAACAGGCTCGCGCATGACGAGCAGCCGTCGGTTGCGTTGCGGCGGTGGGATGATCTCGCCGACTGCGCGGCGGCCTTCTTCCGCGAACCACTTGGCAAACGATGCGCCATAGAGAATTTCCCCGCGCGCCTCGATCAGCGGTTTGCCCTGTTCGAGGGTCATGATGCGGGCGAGGTCGTCGGTATGCTCCAGGATGAGATCGTGCCAGCGTTCCATCCGCGCCGCGCGTTCCCGCGCCGTCATGGCTTTCCAGCCCGGAAACGCGGCTTGCGCCGCGTCGATGGCGGCATTGACCGAAGCGGTGGAGAGTGTGCCGACTTCGCCCAGGCATGCGCCCGTGGCAGGATTGTCTACTGCCAGCGCCGGGCCGTCTCCGTCAATCCACAGTCCGTTGACGAAAGGCTGGTGGCGCAGGAGCTGTGAGTCTTGCAGGGCAAAAGGGTCATTGAGAGCGGGCATGGTCGAACCTTCTTAAAATGCGCGGTGAGTGCGCTTGTTTATCATGATTTGTGAATGCTGCATACCTGCGTTTGATGGTTTGTGGGAAGAGAGTTCCCCATTCCTCTCTTGGGTGGGATGGTGCAAAGAGCCGGGGTGGTGAGCTTCCCCCTCGGAATGGGATAATACCCATCCATTTCACTTTTCTTCTTCCCCATGCCTGCCGTCCAATGGTTTCCGGGTCATATGAATTCTGCGCGCCGCGCGTTTGCCAAGGCGTTGGCGGCAGTGGACGTGGTCATCGAGGTGACGGACGCGCGTCTGCCTGGGGCGAGCGGCAATCCGATGATCGAGGAGTTGCGGCGTTTCAGGAATCGTCCTTGCCTGAAATTGCTCAACAAGGCCGACCTTGCCGATCCGGAGGCGACCCGCGAGTGGATGGCGTATTACAACGCCCAGCCCGACGTGCTGGCCGTGGCTGTTTCAGCAAAGTCTTCGTCGGATGTGGGGCGTATCCCGGCACTGGCCCGGCAACTCGCGCCGCACCGTAGCGGGGCGGAAAAACCCTTGCGGATGATCCTGGCGGGGATTCCGAACGTGGGGAAATCCACGCTGATGAACGCGCTCCTCAAGCGCCGCGTGGCGAAGGTCGGCGATGAGCCGGCAGTGACGAAAAGCCAGCAGACACTCGATCTGGGGCCGGGGATGACGCTGACGGATACGCCGGGCCTGATGTGGCCGAAGATCGAGCACGACGCGGATGGCTTCATGCTGGCCGCCAGCCACGCGATTGGTCGCAACGCGGTCATCGACGAGGAGGTGGCGGTGAATCTTGGAACGATTCTGCTGGCGCGTTATCCGGCATTGATCGAGGCTCGTTACCGGATCGAAGCGGCGGGGCAGGATGGGGAAGGGCTGCTGGAACACATCGCCCGCCGACGTGGCTGCATACGCAAGGGCGGGGGGCTCGACCTGGAAAAAGCGGCAAACGTTTTTCTTACGGATTACCGCACGGGGGCGCTCGGGCGCATCAGCCTGGAGACGCCGGAGAGCCGCCAGCGGATGCTGGCGGCAACGGCGATGTTTTCTCCTCTGTAGTTAGAAGGCTCTATAGCCTGAAGCGGTTGACCGTTTCCTGGAGTTGCGCGGCGCGGCTGGAAAGGGCTTGTGTCGCTTGGGCAACTTCGCGCACGGCGGCGGTGTTGTCTTCGCTCATGGTGGCGATGTGTTCGACGCTTTTGGCAATCTCGGTGCTGGCTGAACTCTGTTCGGAGAGCGCGAGCGAAATTTCCGACACGGCGTTGAGTACCGAGCTTGAGGCGTCCTGAATTTTTTCAACGGTGACGCCCGCGCGTTCGGACAGGTCGACGGTGGATTTCACGCCTTCGCTCTGTTGCCGCATGGTCTGAACGGCATGCGAGGTTCCGTTACTGATCAGGCCCACGATGCGGGCGATGTCCTCGGTGGAGGTGGAGGTGCGCTCGGCAAGCTTGCGCACTTCGTCGGCAACCACGGCGAAACCTCTGCCCTGTTCGCCTGCGCGCGCCGCTTCGATGGCTGCGTTGAGCGCGAGGAGATTGGTCTGGTCGGCCACTTCCTTGATGATGTTGACCACTGAAGCGATTTCGCGCGACTGTTCCCCGAGTTCTTCCACGCTTTTCGCTGCGCCGCCAATGTCGCGCGCCACGCGGTTGATGTCATCGACCACGGATCGGATGGTTTCCGCGCCGTCGTGCGCAGCATCGCCGGATTGTTGCGCCATTTTGTTGGCGTCATTGGCCGAGTCGGAGACATGGTTGATGGAAACGGTCATCTGTTCGACAGAGGCAGCCATCGAAGTGGCGGCCTGGGACTGGCTTTCGCTGGAGGCGGCGATCTTCTCGCTGGTGACGCTCAGTTCTTCACTGGCGGCAGCGATGTCATTGGCGCTGGAACTGATGATGTCGACGATGCCTCGCAGTTTGTCGATGGTTGTGGAAATGGCGTACAGCGCGCTCTCATTGTCGCCGGGGCGCAAATCGACCTTGACGCTGAGATCGGCGTCGCTGACACGCTGCATGATCGACTGGATGTAGCTTGGTTCGCCGCCAATCTGGAGAAATACGGCGCGCAGGATGCCAAAACCGACGAAGATGCCGCCCAGTATTCCGCCAACCACCAGTATGGTAATAAGCGTGGCGTATGTATTGGACAGGGAGATGTCTTCCTGGATAGAGCTATCAGCGAGAGCCACCTGCTTTTGCACACATTCGTCCAGTGTTTCTCGCATCTTCGTTGAGGCGGAAAGTACGCTGTCGTTATAGATTTCCCTGTATTCTTCGTGCAAACGCGCGAATTGGGCGGGATCCCCGGAAGCCGCGGCTGCAGCTATCCTTGGGTAGAAATTGTCCAGCGGGGCATTGGCCTTGCGATATTCGCCCACAGCAGCAAGCAGCTTGGTGTGCAGATCTACGGTTGCCGGGGTTGCCCGGGGGACGGCTTCGATCTTCGCCATTGTTTCGTCGAGGTCTGCCCAGGTTTTCTTGCGGCCCTCAATGACATCGTTGAGGGCTTTTGCCGCTTGGGGAGAGGCTGTATCTTCTCTGAAGACGGCCATCGCCAAGCTGCGGATGATGTATATCTCCGTCTCAAGCGCGCCGAAATTGATGAGGTTCGGCACTCGCCGTTCCGCAATGTCCTGGAGGCTGGACGACATGGTGTTGGTGGAGTAGATGGACAGGCCGCCGACGATGGCGAGCAGGCCGAGAAGCAGGCCAAAGCCCATCATCAACAAGGAACGCAGTTTAAGATGTCTCATTTCGGAACCTCGTTCGTAGTTCGTATTATCATGTGCGCGAGAGTGTCATCGAACGCACAGGATGCGCGTTACTCTACGAGAATGACGGAATAAAAGATGAGGAATATTTCCTCGGGATGGGGAAGGATTCCAATTTTTTCATGGAGCATTTTTTGGATAGATTGCCATCCGGGCGCTCATGATGGAGGCGCTGCTGTAAATGGATTCACCTGCGGTACCCGGTTCGGTTCCGGCATCGGCGTTGTCATCGAGGCTGCGGCGCGTCGTCCGCCCTCTCGTTTGGGCTGTTTTCGCGCTGCTCCTGTATGTCGGCGTGAGCTTCTTCGGCGTTCCATTGGCCGCGAAACACTACGCGCCGCAACTTCTTGGCGATCTGCTCGGGCGCACGGTGTCGGTCGAAGACGCCGTTTTCAATCCTTTGACCCTGGCTGTCGAGTTCCGTGGCTTGACGATCATGGAGGGCACGGAAAGCGGCGGCGATTCCGCTGAGTCTGCCTTGGGGTTTGACCGGCTCATGGTCAATTTCGAGATTGCGTCGCTCTGGCATGGCGGACCGGTGGTGCGAGAGCTGGCGCTCAAGGCTCCGCATGTCCGCTTGGTGAGGCTCGCCGAAGGGCGTTACAACTGGTCGGACGTACTCGACCGGCTTGCGGCACGACCGCAGACGGAGGACAGCCCCGTTCCGTTCTCGGTCGCCAATATCCGTGTCGAAGACGGAACGGTGGAGGTGGAAGACCGCGTAACCGGAGCCACGCATCGCATATCCAGCCTGAAACTGGGTATCCCCGCTATTTCCAGGCTGCCGGTCGCGGTCGATGTTTTCGTCGAGCCGGATTTGTCTATGTTGTTCGACGGGCGTCTTCTGGCCGCGAAGGGACGTTTGGAGCTGCGCCCGGATGGTTTTCAGGGAGAGCTTGAACAACTGAAGCTCAAGGATTTTGAACTGCCGCCCTGGCTCGCCTATCTGCCTTTCGAGCTGTCTTTCAGGCTCCCTTCGGGTGTACTCGATCTCGACATGCGTGTGAAGTTCAGCCAGCGCGCGGATGAAGCGGCGCAGGTGTCCATTTTGGGCTGGGCGCAGGTCAACCGCTTGATGATTCAGGATCGCTCCGGCAGGTCGGTGCTGTCGGTTGCCGAACTGGAAGTCGAACTGGCGGATATTCAGCCGCTCTCCGGGCGCTACTATTTCAGCAAGTTGCGCTTGCAGCAACCCGAATTCGATCTCGTCCGCGCCCTCGATGGCAGTTTCAACGTAGAGAGCCTGTTGCTCGCAAGCTCGCCGCCGCAAAGTCGTTCCTCTGGTACGGCAAAGGCACCGGCCTCTACCCGCGCGGAGGCTCCGTTGGATTTCGAGCTCTCCTCGGCGCGCATCCGCGATGGGCTGATACGCTACAACGATTACGCCGTGGCGGGCGGGTTCAATACCCGGCTGGAAGGCATCAGCCTCGATTTGCGCGATTTGACGTCCAGAAAGCAAATCCCCGCAGAAGTCCGCCTCGATTACACGAGCGCCTCGGGTGAAAGGTTCAGCCACCAGGATCGTTTGCGGCTACAGCCTTTCGAATACGACGGCACACTGACGGTAAAGGGCTTGCAGCCCGCGCTTTACGGGCGGTATTACAGCGCATTCCTGTCTGGCGGCGAAATTCGCCGGGGAAATGCCGATGGGGTTTTCCGCTACCGGGTTGCGTCGCGGAAAAAGAATGAGGATGCCGCCGGGGGCGAGTGGCAGCTTGAGGCCGGAATCGAACGGCTCGATCTCTCCGGATTCGTGTTCGGGTTGTCCGGACGCAAGGGCGAACTGCTCAAACTTGGGAATCTCTCCCTTGCCGATGCGACGATCCAGCCTGATGCGCATCAGGCGCGGATTGGGGAAATCAACGCGCAAGGCGTGGAACTGGCCGCAACCCGCTTTGCCGATGGCCGTTTCGACTTCATGGTCCTGGCAGGCAAACCGGATAAAAATGCTCCCCCTTGGACAGTCTCCCTGGACAAGGCTGCACTCTCGAACTCATCGCTCCGCATCGAGGATCGCGCTACCGGCGGGCAGCCGGCAGTGATGACGGCGGATGGTATTGAGTTGCAGTTGGGTGGCCTGACGACGGCAAAGGGGGCTGCGCCTGCCAACCTTGCCCTGCGCGGACGCATCGGCAAGGAAGGCCGTCTCGCGCTGAAAGGCTCTTTTGTGCCTGAACCCTTCCGAACCGACCTCGAACTCGATCTGCAAGAGTTTGCGTTGCCCTCCATGCAGCCATATATCGCGCCACACGCGCAACTCGGCATCAGGTCGGGGCGGCTGTCTAGCAAAGGGCGGCTGTCGTTGCGCCAGCATCGCGAAAACCTGCGAGGCTCCCTCGCGGGCAGTCTCGCGATCAGGAATTTCAGTTCTTTTGATGAGTCCAGTAACCAGGATTTCCTGCGCTGCAACGAATTCGCGGTGCGTCAGGCCAAGCTTGAACTGGAGCCTTTCGCGCTTGCCATTGGTGAGATTGCCGTTGATGGGCTGGCTTCCCGTCTGATCCTCAATGAACAGGGAAAACTCAACCTGCGCGAAATTCAGCGATCTCCGGAAGATGCGGCGCAGGAAGCCGGGGACGAGGCGGAAAACGCGAAGAACGTGGACGGGGTGGAAAACGCGCCAACCGCGCCGCCGCCGCCCATAAAAGTGGGCCGCATCGCCGTCAGGAACAGCAACATCGCCTTTTCAGACCGCTTCATCCGCCCGAATTACAACGTTTTCCTGGGAAGCCTTTCCGGCGAACTCACCGGCCTGTCCTCTGAGCAGGACACGATGGCAAGCCTTGACCTGCAAGCCAGAATTGGGCGCGAGGCTCCGGTGACGATCAAGGGTGAATTCAACCCGTTCCGCCAAGATCAGCGGCTGAATATCGAAGCCGAGGTCAAGGATTTCGACTTGCCTGGGCTTTCGAGTTATTCCGGGCGCTATGTCGGTTATGGCATCGCCCGTGGAAAGCTCTCGGCCAACCTCAATTACCGGATCGAAGACCGCAAACTTTCGGCTGAAAACCATATATTCCTCGATCAGTTGACCTTCGGTGATGCCATCGAGAGCCAGGACGCGACCAATTTGCCGGTTCGGCTGGCGGTATCGCTATTGAAGAATTCGCGCGGCGAAATCGACATCAATCTTCCGGTTGGCGGCACACTTGACGATCCGCAGTTCAGCTTCTTCGGTTTGGTCGTGCGAGCCATTGTCAATCTCATCGGCAAGGCGATAACCGCGCCTTTCGCGCTGTTCGGGCGGGAAGAACTCTCCCATCTCGATTTCGACCCCGGCAGTTTCCAGATTGGCGCGGCACAGGAAGAGAAACTGCGCGAGCTTGCAAAATCGCTGGCAGATCGTCCGTCCCTGAAACTCGACATCACCGGCTTGGCCAATATCCAGCGCGACACCGAAGGCATCCGGCGCGACAAACTGCGTAGCATGGTCGTCGCCGAGAAACGCAGAACCACGGGCAAAAGCGGCCCGATGGACGTCGACCCGGAGAGCGAGGAATACGCCGAACTGCTCGCGGCGGTGTACAAACAGGCAACGATCAAGAAACCGCGCAATTTCATCGGCCTGACAAAGAGCTTGCCGGTTGAAGAAATGGAAAAAATGCTGCTGGAGAGCATCGACGTCAAGCAGGAAGATGCCGACTCGTTCGCCAGTCGGCGCGAAACCGCCGTGCAACGCTGGTTGACCGACCAGGGGGGCGTTCCGCCAGAGCGCTTGTTCCGGCGAGCCCCGACCAGTGAAGAGTCCAAAGAAAACGGGCGCGAGGGTAACGGTGTGCGTTTTTCCCTGCGGTAGCGCGGTATTGCCGAAAGAATGAACACAGGCATGAATGCGGGCGTGAGTCTCGATACCGGAATAACAAGCGACGAACGTTTCATGCGCGAAGCCCTTGCGCTTGCGCGGGAAGCGGGCGCGGCGGGCGAAGTGCCTGTGGGGGCGGTCGTGGTGCGCGGCGGCGAGATCGTTGGGCGCGGCTATAACCGGCCCATCACTTCGCATGACCCCACGGCGCACGCTGAAATCATCGCGTTGCGCGAAGCGGCAAAGCGCCTCGGCAATTACCGTCTGCCGGACTGCGAATTGTTCGTGACCCTGGAGCCGTGCGTGATGTGTACCGGGGGCATATTCCATGCCCGCATCGCCCGCGTCGTTTTCGGCGCGCGCGATCCCAAGACCGGCGCGGCGGGCAGTGTGCTCGACCTCTATGCCGAACCCCGCTTGAACCACCATGCCGAAATCGTGGGCGGCATGCTGGCTGAAGAATGCGGCGAACTGCTTTCTTCCTTTTTTGCCGCGCGGCGTACTCGCACACTGCTGGCTTGAGCGAAAACCATGCGTATCCGAATCGACATTGCCCACCAGGAACTCGAACTTTTCAATGCGGATGGCGCGTTCATCCGCCGCTATCCCGTCTCCACAGCCAGAAACGGCGTGGGAGAGCGCGACGGCAGCGGATGCACGCCGCGCGGTCGCCATCGCATCCGGGCGCGGATCGGGGCTGATGCGCCGCTCGGCACGGTTTTTCGCGGTCGCAGGCCGACCGGAGAAATCTGGACGCCTGAACTCGCGGCGGTCAACCCTGGGCGCGACTGGATACTTTCGCGCATCCTGTGGCTTTGCGGTGAAGAACCCGGCTTCAATCGCGGCGGACAGGTCGACAGCATGCGGCGCTACATCTACATCCACGGAACTGGAGAAGATCAACCGATGGGCGAGCCTCGTTCCCACGGCTGCATCCGCATGCGCAATCGTGACGTGATTGAACTTTTCGAGTTGATCAGGGCGGGGACGCCGGTCGAAATTGTGGAATGAGGGCAGGGGGCTGTTCCGGCTACCGGATCAGGCGTGCCCATCGTGTGTTTCCTTGCGGAACGTTGGATAATTCAATATTCCACAAACCAAAATATCCGATTTTTTCCAGCCGGAAGGAGAAGAACATGGCCAACGCTTTGCAGGATGTCTGTGGGCCGAACGGCATCTGTTACGGTTGCGGCCCCGCCAACCCCAAAGGTATCCAGATCAAGAGTTATTGGTCCGAAGACGGCAAGCGCGTCATCGCCACGGTTAACCCAGACCAGAAATATACGAGTTGGCCGGGGCTGGTGTATGGCGGTTTTCTGGCGATGCTGGTGGATTGCCATTCCAACTGGACGGTCATGGCGCATCACTATCGCGCCGATGGCCGCGAACCGGGCAGCCTGCCCAGTATCAACTGCGTCACGGGGCAATTGGGCGTCCGATACCTGAAGCCGACGCCGATGGGGGTTCCGCTCCATCTTTCCGCGTGGGTCGAGGGCGAGGTCGGGCGCAAGACGCGGGTGATTACCGAGATTCGTGCGGACGATGAATTGACCGCTGTCGGCGATTCGATTTTCTTCCGTGTCGATACCGATGCGCTGGCCGACCAGGCACATCACAAGGACCCCGCGCACGGGGACGGGCATAGGGCGTAAACAGTGTCTCCTCACAGAATTTTGAAGGCTTCCGAGCACGGTGTGCTCGAGGCCTATGAATCGCAACTTCTCGCCCGAGGCTATACGGCAGACCCGGCGCAACGCGCGGCGGTGACGCGCCTGCAAAAACTCTACGGAGAATTGCTGGCTTTCAAGGCCGCCCGCCGCACAAAGCTGCGCAAGATGCTCATCCATCCGGACGCGCCGAGGAGCGTCTACCTCTGGGGCGGAGTAGGGCGCGGCAAGAGTTTTCTGATGGATTGTTTCTTCGATACGCTGCCCTACCGGAGAAAGCGCCGTGTACATTTCCACGCCTTCATGCAGGAAGTGCAGAACGATTTGCGCCGTTTGAATGTACCCGATCCGCTGCAAAAGGTCGCCGACCGCATCGCCGCCCAGACGCGGCTTCTGTGTTTCGACGAATTTCACGTCTCGGACATTGCCGACGCGATGATCCTGGGCCGCCTGTTGGAAGCCCTGTTCGAGCGCGGGGTGATCTTCGTGATGACCTCCAACTATCCGCCTGACGGGCTGTACCCGGACGGGCTGATGCGGGTCAATTTCCTGCCCGCGATCAAGATGATCAAGGCGCGGTTCGATGTGCTCGAAGTCGATAACGGCCACGATTACCGGCTGCGGGCGCTGGAAGAGATCGAATCCTGGCTCGTTCCCGCCGATGCCGAAGCCGACGCGCGCCTCGTTGAGGATTTTCGGCGCCTGACGGGACTCGTTCCGCAGGCCGGAGAAATAGAAGTGCTGGAGCGCCGTTTGCCTGTGCGTGGTCGTGCCGATGACGTGATCTGGTTCGATTTCGATGTGCTTTGCCGCACGGCGCGCTCACAGAACGACTATCTGGAAATTGCCCGCGCCTATCACACCGTGCTGCTCTCGAATATCCCGGTCATGCAAAAGGGCGAGGCATCGGAAGCGCGGCGGCTTACCTGGCTCATCGATGTGCTCTACGATTTCCGCGTCAAACTCGTTGCCAGCGCGGCAGCTCCGGCATACGCGCTCTATGTCGAAGGACTGCATGCCAGCGAATTCACCCGCACCGTGAGCCGCCTGATCGAGATGCGCACACGCGAGTACTTGGCCGAACCGCATCGGCAGGAGACTTTGCAGAACGACTCGGAAGCATGAGCCAATGAAACAGTTTCTGACCCTTCCTGCGAGCGATGCGCGTCCACGCGCGTTGACGCTCGAATTCGCCTGGTTTTGCCCGGAAAACGTCCCGGCGGATGCGCCGACGCTCGTTTTTCTTCATGAGGGCCTGGGCTGCATCGACTTGTGGCGCAATTTCCCTGAAGCCTTGTGCGAGCGTTTGCAATGCCGTGGGTTTGCCTATTCCCGGTTCGC
>WRJU01000207.1 GCA_009778425.1 Pseudomonadota bacterium | reverse complement strand
CCCGCGAAGGCCATGATTTTTTCGACTGCGCCGGGCTGTGTCATGTCCAGCGCCAGAATGTCCACCCGCACGCCGTGCGCGGCTTGCAGGTTGCGGGCCAATGCGTCAAGCTTGTCTGCCGAACGCGCCACCAGCGCCAAGCGGCAACCTTCGTTGGCGAAAGCTTTTGCCAATCCCTGGCCAATGCCCTGCGAAGCGCCAGTGATCAGCACGCGCCGGCCTGCAAGTTCCATGTCCATCATGATTCTCCTTTTTTATCCTGTTGATCTTTCCGTAAAGCGTGACATCGCCAAAAGGCAGCTTGTTTTCAGCCGCCGATGGCATGGGCGGCAAATCAGAGATATCCGTCAAAGTCGTGCAACGTGGCTTCGAGTTGTTTTGCCGCTTCCTTGAGCGCGGGAGCGATGCGTGCGCGCTCAGATTGCAAATCCAGCTTCACGGCGGCTTTGCCACAGCTCATGCTCATGAGTACACCCTGACGGCCGACGCGTATCGGCAGGGCCACGCCATAGGTTCGGCGCTGGAAGCCATCCATGACAGCGCAGACGCCGAAGTTCTCCAACTCGGTGAAGGAGGCTTGGATGGACTGTTCCAGCGCGCCGCTTTGCGCTTTCGTCGTCCAGCGCTTGCACTCATCGATCAACTGACGCTGCTGTGCCGGCGGCAGCGCCCACAAATAGGCGTGGCCTATGGATGTGGTTCCCATGGGCAGAATTGAACCTACCCCCAACCGCAACGTGGCGACCTTTCGGCTGACACGGTAACCGACGTAAAGGATATCGATGCCGTCCTGTATGCCCAGCGCGACCGACACATCAAGACGATCCGCCAATTCCAGCATCAGCGGCTGTGCCGTCTGCAGCATTTCATTTGTCGCGAGGTAGGCATGGCCGATTCCCAAGGCTCCCGCCGACAGTTCAAACTCGCGCTTGCCCGGCACGAGGCGCAGAAAGTCCAGTTGCAGCAAGGTGGAAGTGAGCCGCGAGACCACGGCCTTGGGCAGACCCGTGCGCCGTACAAGTTCGGCATTGGTCAACGAGGCGCGTTCTGAACGGAAGGCGCGCAGAACCTTCAGGCCGCGCTCAACGGTCATCAGCGTGACACTGCCGCGCTCGGATGTTTTGCGGGCCATCACGGCGGTTCCTGGCCATGCTGGATTTTTTGTGTCATGCGCACCAGCGCCGGCCCCAATTCGCGCACGCTGCGGGCGCGCCCCATCAGCATGGCTGGCCCCATGCAGCTTACTGCCAGCGGCGCCTGGCCTGATAGCTTGATGGGCGCGGCGACCATGGTCATGGGTTGCCCAGACTGACCGAGCGCGACACAAAATCCATCTTCGCGTATTTGCCCGATGGCCTCGTTCAAGCGCAGGCGTATCTGCTTTCCCGCGTCTTGCGGGGGGTACTTCATGCTTTGCAGCAGATAGTTGCGTTCCGTCTCGGGGAGGCTGGCCAATAGCGCCCAGCCAGCGGCGGACGACGCAAGCAACAAGCGTGTGCCGATGCCGGGTTGCAGCAATGCGGGCAGGGCGCTCGTGCGGCAACTGTCAATGATCACGAGGTTGAACTTGTCGCGCAAGCTCAGATGCACCTGAACGTGATGCCGTTCGGCAAACTGGGCCATGTGGTGATTGACGGCATAGTGGATTTCGGTATCAGCGGCTGCGCGGTAGCCCAGGGTCAGTGCGGATGGACTAAGACAAAACCGGCGCGTATCGGCAGAGCAGCGCAGATAACCCAAGGCGATGAGGGTGCGCGTCATGCGCGTTACCGTGGAGGCCGGTAAACCCGTGCGCTGCGCGAGGTCGCCGTTGCCAAGCCAGCGGTCCTTGAGGGTGAATGCAGAAAGAACGGACAGCGCCCGAGCGAAAGGCGTTACGATTGAACCATGCCCACCCGAGCGTTGCAGGCTCGGGTTGTCAAAGTGGAAAGATGCGGATGCGGACGAGTGAAACATGCTGCGATTCATGAAACACCTCAATCGAACCGAACCAGTGTAGTCCACTCTGAATAATCCGTTGTGAAGCCGGAATTCAAACGACCCGTTGCAACCGCAGCGCGGCAATGGCATTGGCGTCATAGCCAATTTCGGCCAATACCTCATCGGTGTGTTCCCCCGTCAGCGGCGGCCGGGTGCGAATTTCGGGCGGCGTGCGCGAGAGCGATACGGGCGTGATCACCAAGGGCGCTTTCTTCGGGGCGCCGGGGTAATCCATCCAATGGATTATGTTGGCGGCTCGAATGGTTTCGTCTTGCAGCGCCTGGCGCGGCGAGTTGACGCGACTTGCGGGGATGCGCGCTTTTTCCAGTTCAGCCAGCGCCTCGTCCAATGTCTTGTCCTTGCACCATGCGGTCATCGCGTTGCTTAGAAACTCACCATGCTCGCCTCGCAACCTGTCGTCGGCAAAGCGCGGATCATCCAGTAATTCAGGTCGGCCAACGAGTTGCGTCCAGCGCTTGAACATGGGACGGCCGATGACCTGGGTAATGAACCAGCCATCACGGGCCTTGAAAATGTCGGAAGGCGCATAACTGGATGCGCGGTTAAGCATTGCCTGACGATCCAATCCCAGTAGCGCCTCTTCAATCAGCGCGCCGCTGGCCATGTTCATGCCTATGCACAAGAGCGAGGCGCTCACCTCCTGCCCCATGCCGCTGCGCTGGCGTTCGTATAGCGCCAGCATGGCGCCCAGCGCACAGGAGAAAGCCGTTGCGAAATCCACCACGGGTACCATGGCCTTCTGCGGCTGCTCGGGCGTGCCCGCGATGCACGCGGCGCCGCTTAGGGCTTGGCCTACCCCGTCGAAGCCCAAACGGTCGCGCACAGCCTTGTTGTTGCCGAAGGCATTGGAGGCCACCAGGATGATGTCGGGCTTGATGGCGCACAGACTTTCATAATCCAGACCCAGATTTTTGAGGGTGCGCGGCGGCATATTGGCAATCACCACATCGGTTTTTGCAACCAACTTGCGCACGATCTGACGGCCTTCGGGGCTGTCCAAGTCCAGCGTGATGGATCGCTTGTTGCGATTGACCTGCAGAAACAGCGCGCCTTCTCCCTGTTTCGTCACGGGGACGATGAAGCGATCCTCGCTGCCGCCAATGCGGTCGACGCGAATCACTTCGGCGCCGTAGTCAGCCAGCAAGGCTGCGCAAAACGGCCCGGCAATGAAGCGGCCGAAATCCAGAATCTTGATGCCTTCGAGTACTTTCATTATTTTCTTCCGCAGGAAAACTGCCCGAGGCGGATTGCCGATCGCCTTTAAAACAGGTGCAATTGCGAGTGGGGACAGCCTTGTGCGGCGCCCAGCCAAACAAATATGCCGGCCAATGCAGGCTGCTCTGCGATACGGGGAGCGGTAGCGCGGCAACCCATCATGGGCATTCACGCCGCGGGCATGGGCGATCCTGCGGCTCGCACTTCGTCGAGCGCCGCGGGATTGTCGAGAGAGGACAGATCGCCTTCTGGCAGACCGCAGTAAGCGCTGCGAATTACGCGGCGCATGATCTTGGAGCTGCGTGTCTTGGGCAATTGCCATACCACATGCACATTGCCGGGTCGAAAAGGCCGTCCCAAGCGCTTGTCCACGTGGCTGATGACGTTGACGCGCAATTGATCCGCCGAAACTGCGGCGCCCGGCTTGGGCACCACGAACACCACGAGCTTTTGGCCTTTGTCGGCATCGGCTACGCCAATGGCGGCTGCCTCGGCCAAGTCAGGCAACTCCAACACCACCTCTTCCACTTCGGCGGGACCCAGGCGCTTGCCGGCCACCTTGAGCGTGTCGTCCGAGCGGCCCATCATGAAGAAATTGCCTTCGGGCGTGCGCAAGACCAAGTCGCCATGCACCCAGATGCCAGGGATGGTTTGCCAGTAGGTTTCGAGGTAGCGCGCGTCGTCGCGCCAGAATGACTGCGTCATGCCCACGAAGGGCGCTCGGACCGCCAATTCGCCCACTTCGCCAGTCACGCTCTGTCCATCGGGGTTGACCACGTCCACTGCTACGCCGGGCGAAATGGTATTGAAGCCGCTCGGTGGAATGGGGCGGATGGGCACACTGGCCAGCAACGCTCCCGAAACTTCGGTGCCGCCCGTGTAGTTGATGAGCGGCGCCGCGCCGTCGCCGAAACGCTGTTGGAACCAGTTGAAATGCTCGGGCGCAATGCTCTCGCCAGCGGTAATCAGCAAGCGCACCGTGGAACGATTTCCCGCGAGCGCCTGCTCCTCGTGGCTGGCCATGCCGCGAATCAACGTGGGCGCTGAACCGAAGTGCGTCACTTGGTAGCGCTCCACGATGCGAGACATGCGTGACCAATCAGGATAATCCGGCGCGCCGTCGTAGCACACCAGCGTCGCGCCGCGCAGCAGCGCGCAGCCCAGAATCAAGGTTCCGGCGATCCAGCCCAAGTCCGCGGGCCAGCAGTAGACATCGCCATGATGTACGTCGAAGTGGATCAGCGCGTCGTGCGCGATCTTGATGGGGAAACCGCCGTGCGTATGCACCACGCCTTTGGGCTTGCCCGTGGTGCCCGAGGTGTAGATCACCATGAAAGGCGTATCAGACGTGACGGAGATTGGGTTTTGCCCATTGCCCTGCGCCACAGTGGCCATTTCCTGCCAGTCCAGGTCCCGCGCGTCCTGGGGGGCTTCTTCCTCGGCGCGCTTCCAGATCACGTGCTCGAGCAACGGCAGTTGACGCCAGGCATCGCGCAGCGCGCCTTGCATATCCACGCGCCTGGCGCGGCGCGAAAAGCCCGTGGTGGCAATCACCATGCGCGCCTGGGCGGCTGAGAGGCGGGCCACGATGGCATCGACGCCGAAGCCGCTGAATAAAGGCACGACCAGCGCGCCCAGATGTACGATGGCCAGTAGCGAGACAGTGGCTTCAACACCGTTTTCCATCAAGAGGCCGATGCGATCTCCCTGCTTGATCCCTTGTTGCGCCAAACCGGCTGCAAAGTCACGTACACGCTGCTCCAACTGCGCATAAGTCAGCGAACTCGCGTTGCCGTTCTCGCGTTCGCCCACCACGGCGGTTTGCTGCGCGGTGGCCGGGTTTTGGGCCCAGGCGTAGATGGTGTTGACCCAGTTCAGCTTGCCGCCCGGAAACCAGCTTGGAAATTGCGGCCCGCGCGAGAGATCCACGTAGCCCGCGGGCGCTTGATCCCAGGCGATCGCGCATTCGCGCATGACGGTTCTCCAGTAACGCTCAGGCTCGGCAAGGGATATGCGAATCAACTCCTCATACGATGGCGCCCCAAGCGCGCGCATGAGTTGCACGATGCCGGAGTTTTTCAGTTCGCGCTGGCCCGGCTGCCAGACTTGTGAGGAATCGCTGGTTGCCACCATTTCATCTTCCTTTATGAGCGCTTATCCGCGGTTCGGTACGCAGCGTATCGCCGGGCCAAGCTGGCGCCGCGAAGCGCATGCGCATGCCCACGAAGAGGGGCTGAGCAAGTCTGCGAGAGCCGCGTTCACAGTCCAAGATACGCTTTCTTGATATCCGGATCGTGCAGGAGGTCTTCTGCGCGGCCATGCATGACGACTGCGCCTGATTCGAGCACATAGCTGTAGTCGCTTACGCGCAGCGCGACCTCGGCGTTTTGCTCCACCAGCAGGACAGTCACGCCCTGTTGGTGGATGTCCCGCATTACCCGGCTGATGACGTTGACGAAAGCAGGGGCAAGGCCAATGGTTGGCTCGTCCAGCAGCAACATGCTGGGGGCGCTCATCAAGGCGCGAGCCACGGCAACCATTTGCTGCTGTCCGCCCGAAAGGGAGTTTGCAAGACTCGGCAGCTTGACTTTGAGATCGGGGAAGTAGTGCAAGCAAGCGTCGAACAGATCAGCCTTCTTTTTTGCGTCGGCAATGCGGTAGGCGCCCATCTCGAGGTTTTCGCGTACCGTCATGCTGCCAAACAGACGTCGGCCTTCTGGAACAAGCGCAATGCCATGTTCCAAAATGATGTTGGGCTGCCGATTGGTCAACGGCTTGCCGCCGTAGGCGATCTCGCCCGCCTTGACTTTGACCAAGCCGGTGATGGCTTTGATCAGCGTGGATTTGCCCGCGCCATTGGCGCCTATCAGGCTGACGATGCTGCCGCTCTGCACCTCCAGGCTTACGTCGGTGATGGCTGGCACGGGACCGTAGCTCACGGAGAGCTTGCGCACCGCCAAAGCGTGGTCAGATGCCATGCGCTTCCCCCAGATAGGCCTTGAGCACCGCGTCGCTGTTTTTTACCTCGTCGGGTGTGCCGGTGCAAATGATCTCGCCATGGTGCAGCACATAGATGCGGTCACAAATATTCATTACCGCGCGCATGTTGTGCTCCACAAGCAGGATGGACATGCCGTAATCCGTTTTCAGCCGACGATAAACCTGAAGCGTTCCGGTCACCTCGGTCTGGTTCAAGCCCGTCAGTGGCTCGTCCAGGCAGATCAGCGAAGGCCGCGCCGCGAATGCAATAGCCATGCTCAAGAGGCGTTGCAAGCCGTGCGACAGGTTTTTGGCGACGTTATTCCAATGGTTGGATAAGCCAAACAGCGCAATGGCTTCATCAATCCCCTTGTTCTGCTCGGCGCGGCTCACGCGTGCGTTGCGCATGCCGCCCAGGCTGCCGATGAGGACGTTGTCGCGCACCGTCATGGAGGGCAGGTAGCTGCCATGCTGAAAGGTACGCACCAATCCTTGCTGGCTGATGCGTTCGGGCGTTGCGCCCGTCATGTTCGCGCCCGCGATGAAGAGCTGGCCCGTGGTGGGTGGCAGAAAACCCGATAACAGATTGAACATCGTGCTTTTGCCCGCGCCGTTGGGGCCGATGAGGCCGACGATCTCGCCCCGACGGATGTCGATGTCCACGCCAGCAACCGCCCGCAGACCCTTGAACTGTTTGGACAGGTTTCGCCCTGACAGCAAAATGTCGCCGTCCGTCATGCCACGGATTCCTTCTTGCGCCGCAGCAAGTCAGCCAGGCCTGCCAGTCCCTTGGGCATGAACAGTACCGACAAAACAATCGCCAGCCCGTAGAGGATGTGTTCGTTGCCGCCCAGACTTTGCGCATAGCTGGCAACGCAGACCAGCAACGCCGCGCCCATGACGGGACCGAGCGGACTGTCTTCCCCTCCTACCTTGAGGTAGGCGAGCGCGAAAATCGAAAGCATGAAACCAAAATCCAGCGGGCTGATCACGTTGTTGGCAAATGCATGCAGCGATCCGGCCAGTCCCGCTACCGTCGATGCGATGGCGAAACAAACCACCTTGGTGAAAAACACGCGGTTACCCACGCTGCGCACCACGTTTTCGTTGTCACGAATGGCGATGAAAATTTTTCCGAGGTGAGATCGCTCAATGCCCAGTAATCCCAGGATCAGCAGGAAGCACAGCACCGTGGTGAAGTACTGGTAATGTGCATCGAGCCAGGCAGGCGGGAAGATGCCCACCAGGCCGGAGTTGCCGCCAAGCGCCTCCATGCGGGTGTAGAAGATGCGCAACGCCTCGGTAAAGGCAAAACCGATCAGCAGAAAGTACGGACCCTTCACCTTGAGCGTGATGCCGCCAAACACGATGCTTACAACCAATGCCAGACCGCCGCTGAGCGCCAGCGTAAGGACGAAGGGCAGATCCGCGTGGTTGACGATATAGCCCGTGCAATATGCGCCAATGCCGAAGAACGCCGCCGAGGCAAAGTTCAGCTCGCCAATCAGCAGCACAAAGCGCAAGCTGGACGCCATCACGGCCGCAATGGCGATCCAGACCACAAGGGTGCCGATATAGCTGCCGCCAAACGCGACGCCGGCCAGCAGCGCGCAGGCGATGGCCACGATGCCGATCCATTCCTTGTACTCAGTCATTTCCAAAGAACCCCTTCGGCTTGACCAGGAGGACAACCATGACGATCACGAAAATCGCCAGATTGGCTATGGATGGGTCGAAATAAAAGCCCACAAATGATTCCAGCAACGCAATCAGCAGGCTACCCGCCACCGCGCCGACGATGCTGCCCATGCCTCCCACCACCACGGCAATGAAACCTTTGACGAGATACGCGTCCCCCAATGTGGGGGTCACGGCGGCCACCGGCGCGATCAACATGCCGGCCGTGGCCGCCAGCGCGCAAGCCATCAGAAAGCCATAGAGCGCAATCCGCCGGTAAGCAATACCTTGGAGCATTGCTGCCTCATAGTCGATCGCAACGGCGCGCAACGCCTTGCCAAAGCGCGTGTACCGCAGCAGCGTGAGAATGGCCGCCGTCAGCAGCACCGCGAAAACCAGCAACACCAGCCGCTGACGGGATACCATGAGTCCGAGCATCTGAACATTGCCTTCCAGCAGCGCCGGCACGGGCCGCACCGCACCGCCAAAAACTTCCAGCATGAGGCCTTCAAACAGAAGAACCAGGCCTGCCGACAAGATGAAAGAGCCGGTCATGTCGCGTTCCAGCCGCTTGAAGCCGAACTGGTAGATCACGAGACCAACCGCCAGGCATGCCGCCAACCCCGCCAGTCCCGCCACGAGATACGCTGCCCAGCCGTGTCCCAAGCTGGGCGCCAATGCTCCCATCGTCAGAGATAGAACCAGCGCGCCAAAGGTGAATAGCTGCCCGTGGGCGAAATTCACCACCTTGAGGACGCCGAAAATGAGAGTCAGCCCCAGAGAAAACAAAATGTACACGGCGCTGATTTGCAGCGCCGTGAACAGTAGCTGAAAAACTTCCTGCATGCGGCTACCTTTATCTCTCTACGCGGCCGACCTCCTGCAGAGTGGAACCCGTAAGCCTGGTGATGATCACGGGCAGGAGCATCTGCTGGTCACTGCCATAGATATCCTTGCCGCCGAAGCCCGTCTCGCCATAAAAAGACTTGAACTTCACCGTGGGCATGGTTTTGGCAACGGCCACCGGATCAATGCTCTGCGCTTTCTCCATGGCGGCCTTGATGGCCCACACGGCATCGTAGGCGCCAATCTGGACGGCGTTCACCCCCTCGCCCGTCGCTTTTCTCATGCCCTCGTCCAGTTCCTTTTGATGCGGCGTCATGCTATTGGCTGGAATGGCCGCGCCCAAATATGTCCCTTCGACCGCATCCTTGCCCGTAGCCAGCAAACCATCGGCGCCCGTGCCTGCTTCCACTACCTTGACGCCATTCCAGCCCAAGGACTTCAGCTCCTTGAAAATCAAGCCGACATCAGCTGGCGGAACAGCGCCCAAGTCCACCAGATCTGGCTTGACCGCGTTGAGCCTGGCGGCAATGGGCTGGAACTCGCTCGTGCCGCGCTCGTACAGGTCACTGACCAGTACCTTCGCGCCATTCTTTTCCCAGGCGGCCTTGGTAACCTTCTCGGCTTCCTGGCCCGTGGCGTCGTTGGGGTTGAGCATGGCCACGGTTTTGATTTCAGGATGTTGCTTCTTGATGAAGCTGATCATGGGCTCCGAAATTTCGAGAGGCGTGTTCATCGAACTAAAGGTGAACGGGAATTTCGGCCCCTTGATGCTCGCGCCCCAAGCCACCGTGAACAGCAGAACGTTCTTGCGTTCAGCCAGTGATTGCAGCGCGCGCACTGGCGCCGTGCCAATGCTGCCAACCACGAACTGCACACCGTCGCGCATTACCAGCGCCTGTGCCACCTTGGTGCCCTCGGCGGCGTTGTATTGGTTGTCGTAGCTCACGCACTCAAACTGGTGGGTCTGGCCTTGTACCTTGATGCCGCCCTGTGCTTTGATCTCCTGTGCGGCCTTCGCGCATAACCAGTCTGAACCCTTGCCCCAGTTCGCCGCAGCGCCTGACAAAGGGACAGACAAGCCCAGCTTGATGGTCTCGGCCGCGCACAGGTTGGCCGCGATCAGCATGGCGGCCACGCTGGCAGTCTTCAGCGCAACGGACGAGTGAAACATGATTCGCATGACGTCTCCTTCAAATAGACTTTCATGGGCCTGAACTACGCAGACCCTGTGTGCATTCAATCAATCGCCGTTACCGCAAGCAATACATCGGGATCGTTTGTTCCGTACATCGGAACCGCCCCGCCAAAGCGGCGTTCCTGTTTCCGGTCGCTGTCCGTCAGCCATTGGGCAATTGCGCCGAGGGGAAAACAGGCTGGCGCTTTTCGCGCAGCGCAGCCAATCCCTCTTTGACGTCCAACCCCAGGAAGCACAGCATTTCCATGGCCAAGGAGTTGTCAAAGACGGGACCTGCCATGCGCATCCAGTTGTTGAGCGACTTTTTTGTTGCGCGGATGGCTGTCTGACTGCCGCGCGCCAGATTGGCGGCAATGGCCAGCGACTTGGAAAGGACCTCGGCGCGCGGCGCACAAAAAGTCACGAGACCGATGCGCTCGGCTTCCTTGCCGTCAACAAATTCGGCCGTCATCAGGTAATACTTGGCCTTGGCCATGCCGCACAAGATCGGCCAAATGATGGCGGCGTGATCGCCCGCGGAGACCCCCAGGCGAGCATGGCCGTCGGTGAGCTTGGCCTCTTCCGCCATGACGCTCACATCCGCCAGCAGCGCTACAGCCAATCCCGCGCCAACAGCCGTGCCGTTGATCGCGGAGATGATCGGCTTGTCACAGGCCAGCATGTTGTAGACGATGTCGGAAGCTTCTTTCATCACCCTCAGGGTTGCTTCCTGACTGCTCGACATGGCCTCGACAACGGAAAGATCGCCGCCCGCGGAGAACGCCCGCTCGCCCGCGCCCGTGATCACAACGACCTTGACGAGAGGGTCATCATGGACTGTGCTCCAGACTTGGGTCAGTTCCCAGTGCATGCGGGCGTTGGTGGCATTCATGACCTCGGGCCGATTGAGCGTGATCAGAAGCACACCGTCAGGCTGCCGGTCAAACAGGAGAAATTGGAAGTCTTCGTATTGCATGTTGCCGCCGATCTTTCTTGTCGATGGGAATGGAGGCAATGTAGGAAGTTTGCTTGTTTTTGCGCAATAGGTTGTGTGCAAGCGTTCCGTACTTTGGCGCGCTCTACGTGAGCCAGTCAAATTCTTGTCAGCCGGGATGAGGCATGAGCGTGGACGGGATTTTCCTTGATTTTCATAGCTGCCAGCGCACGGTCAGAAACGATTTCAGGTATGAAAGATTCTGAAATCCTTGCGCAGCAGGCGCGGTCAGCTATGAAATTCATTGCGCATTGAACGGGGTCAATGCCCATGCGCCGGCCCCAGCGCGCCCACCAGCGCGACCAGCGCCAGGCCGGCGGCCAGCCACAGCACTTGCACG
>WRJU01000206.1 GCA_009778425.1 Pseudomonadota bacterium | reverse complement strand
CGCACTCCGGAAGAGACGCTTGCGCGCGCCGACCAAATCCGCGCCGCCGCGCTCGCACCTGCCGACCCCTCCGGCCAGGATCGCGCCGTAGCCACCGCTGCCGCGCAAATGGCCGCCGATGCGCGCGCTGAAATCGCCCGCGCCAGCATGGAAAAAAACGCAACGGGCAACCCACGGGACAGCGGCGAAAACCGCGGACTCTCGTTCGGACAGGCCATCGAGCGCAGCCTGAATCCCAACGGACAGGCCGTCAATTTTTACGCTTGAGCGATGGCTCCCGGAGGCCGTTTTCGAGCAAAAACACACTCAAATCTGGATAGTCATAAAAAAAAAGCGCGCCAAAGGCGCGCTTTTTCAGTTGCTGACTATCTTGTTCAGCGCTGCTTGCGGCGGCGGGCAACCGCACCCACCATGCCAAGCCCCACCAACAGCATCGCCCAAGTTTCCGGTTCGGGAACGGCAGAGGAGAAGGCACCAGTGACGGTCACTTTCCAATCTCCATTACCCCAACCGACGGGCCACGTACCACTACCCGTACTAAAACTGGGGATCACGTTACCGACGGTGAATGAATATATGCCATCCGCTTGATACCCCAAGTTGATAGACACACCTGCAATCGGAAAATCATCCGTACTGGACCAAGGATCCATTGCCCCGTCGCCGATCACGTTACCCAGCGGATCCTTCACAACCAAGGACAGAAGAAACTGACGATCACTCATGCCCTCAAAGGAAGGTGTGGTCAGCGTTACCCCACTCGAGTCATCAGCATTGACCACCCGAAAATACACTGTGTGAGTGTCCGCCCTATCGTGGAACCAAAAGTCTTCGGACTCAGCGGTAAACACCAGAGTGGCAGCCTGAACGGCAGCAGTAGCGGAGAAAAGACCCGCAGCCAAAACCGCAGCGGAAAGAAGTTTCATTTTCATTGTTACGACCCCCTGTCTAGTAAACCTGATAAACATAGTTGGTAGAAGTGCAAGCAAGTTTAATGCCGAAAAATATATTTTATTGATTTTAAACAATTTTTTTTGCTAATTTCTGTTTGTCATTCAAGATGTGTAAAAAATACCGACGTATCCGGAAAGCCCTGACACATCCAGCAGACGCTTTGTTTCAAAAACCGAAACGCTGAAACAGAGAACCATGGGACAAATGCCATAGAGCAGCCGGTACGGTAGTCCAATCGCATGATTCGGCGAGCGGGAACTGGAAGTGGTTATGTCACTCTTTTGCGACAAAATATGTAAAAAATACCGACACCCGCTTATCCCGACTTACTATTTTGCGGCATTCTGCCGCTCGGCAGAGGCAACATTGCGCCCGACCAGATCGCGGAGCAATCCAAGCTTGCCGTGGAAAAAGTGGTCGGCTCCAGGCACGACGACCACCGGGAGTTTTTGCGGGCGCGCCCAGTCGAGTACATTGGTCAGGGCAACGGTATCGTCTGCTTCGCCATGGATGACGAGAGTCGGGATGTTCCCCGGAACGGCAGGCGTCTCATAGTGTCTTGAACTGCCTCCGGCCACGCCTTCGGTCATGCCCGCCGCCATGCCGACCAGCACGAGATGCCTCGGCGGCAGCATGCCTGAGGCAGTTAGACGGGCGGCAAGCCGCGTTTGCACGTAAGCGCCGAACGAAAATCCGCCCAACACCAGGGGCAAGCCTTCCCCCCATTGTGCCCGCGCCCAGTCGAGCACGGCCAGCATGTCTTCAGTTTCGCCTTCGCCGTGATCGTGCGCTCCCTCGCTTTTGCCGACTCCCCGGAAATTCGGGCGCAGGGCCGCATAGCCCAATTCCCGGAACGCGCGAGCCAGGGTCGTGATGACTTTGTTGGTATTCGTGCCGCCGAAAAGCGGATGGGGATGACAGACAAGCGCGATGCCCCGCACCACAGCAGGGAGGTCGGTCTGGATTTCGATCTGCCCCGCCGCGCCGCGCGCGAAGGCGGAACCTGTGGAAGCTGCGCAATACATGAAACGGCTCCTTGCCGGGATAAAAATGATGAAGGGTCAAACCGTGGAATGTTCATTCGCGAGGCGTTCGCCCCGCCAAAGGCCGAGGCCGGAAAGGTAGGCCAGCGCGACAAAGGGCCAGATGGCCGCTATCAACCGGCACAGGGCGTAGAAATTCGGGTAGTTGGCGCGCCGGATGATAACCGGCCCGCCGTCGATGTTGCGCAGGAAGTAAGGACTCTCCGGCATCATGTTGATGAGCACGGAAGCCATCAGGAGGCTGGCACCGGCTAACGCGTGCTGTGCCACCCTGGGCAGGCGCAGGGCGATGAAGAGCAAAGCCCCTCCGATGAAAAACCCATATTGGACGCCGGGCGTCAACCAGGCCAGCGGGCTGGAGGGAACGAAGAAACCGGCAGAACCTGCCAGGCGCGCACCCATGCCCAGCACAAGCAGCGCCACGACCATCGCCGAACCCGACACGCGCAGCGTACAGCGCGCGAACAGGCCGATGGCAAGCATCATGCTGGCGGTTTGCGCCGCCTCGAACATGATGAGGCGGCCAGGTCCGAAAGGCAGCGGCGGGGCAATATCGAGCAGCCTGCGCAATTCGCCTCCGGCAAACAGCAGTTGATCCGGGGTCAGTTGCACGAAGACCCAGAGAATGATGAGGATCAGGGCAATATCGCCGACCAGCCCATCATCGGCGATGTAACGTTCGCGCCAGCGCGCCAGGCCGCGTCCCGGCGCAAATATCGCCTGCCCCCATCGCGCCCCGACCAGCGCGCCCAGGAATGCGCCAAAGGTGTTGGCAGACAAATCGACGTTGCTGGAGACGCGCGTGGGCAGAAAATTCTGTATGGTTTCCACGCAGAAACTAAGCAGCATGCCAAACAAGACCGTGACAAGCACTTTCCTTTTCCATGTCCAATGCCGTGGCAGCGCCGGAACCATGACTAGACCCAAGGGCATATAACCGATGAGATTGACGACGATTTCCCCAGGTTCAAAATATTTCGGCCAGGGCGCGATCAGGTAATCGAGTATCGGCAGCCCCGTCACTCGCCAGCCGCTCATGGGGTACAGGCTGGCGCAGATCAGGAGCGCGACGTAGACAATGGCGAGGTGACGGGGAAAAGATCGGGAGGAAGGCACTTAAGAAAAGCATGGCGCAATGACCAAGTGAGTTTAGCGGAGTTTTCCGAATGGCGGCGAACGATCCGCTGTATAGGCGTTTGCCGGGGCGAAGCGATTCGTGCTTTTCTCAGGGCTTCTTTCCGGCTAAAGTTTTGCGCTTGCCCATTCCTTGTTTCTCCTTTCTATCGTGCGTCTCCTGCGCCTTGCCAAGATTGTTTCCTTAAGCCTGCGATTCGGCCTCGACCGTGTGGTTCTCGACGCCGACCCAAGCGGTCGCCTCGTGCGCTGGTGGGGCAGATTGTTTTTCTGGCGCAAGTTCAAGGAACCGAGAGCGGTGCGCTTGCGTCGGGCATTGGAAACGCTCGGGCCGATCTTCATCAAGTTCGGGCAAGTGCTCTCGACGCGGCGCGACCTGCTGCCGCCCGATCTGGCCGACGAACTCGCCCTGTTGCAAGATCGTGTGCCGCCCTTCCCAACTGAACAGGCCATTGCCCTGCTGGAGTCGTTTTATCAGCGCCCGGTCAATGAGGTTTTCCGGCGTTTTGGGCATGTGCCGGAGGCTTCGGCTTCGGTGGCGCAGGTGCATTTCGCCGAACTGCCCGACGGCACGGAGGTCGCAGTCAAGATATTGCGGCCGGGGATCGAAAAGATCATCGAGCACGACATCGACCTCCTGGAAACCGGAGCCTTGTTGCTGGAGAAAATCTGGGCCGGGAGCCGACGCCTGAAACCACGCGAAGTCGTGGCCGAATTCAGCAAACACCTGCGCGATGAACTCGACCTGATGCGCGAAGCGGCCAATTGCGCGCAGTTGCGGCGCAACTTCAAGAACTCCCCCCTGCTGGTCGTGCCAGAGGTGTATTGGGACTGGTGCGGCCCCCGCGTCATGGTGATGGAATACATGCACGGTACGCCGATTTCGCATATCCCGAAGTTGCTCGAACAAAAAACCGACCTCAAGGCGTTGTCACGAGCCGGGGTTGAAATATTTTTCACCCAGGTGTTTCGAGACGGTTTCTTCCATGCCGACATGCACCCCGGCAACATCTTCGTGGATTGCAAAGGCCGCTATGTCGCCCTCGATTTCGGCATCATGGGAGCCCTCAGCGATCTCGACAAGGATTACCTCGCGCGCAACTTCCTCGGCTTTTTCAAGCGCGACTACCGCAAGGTGGCACAGGCGCACATCGACGCGGGATGGGTTCCCGCGCATACCCGGGTCGAAGAGTTCGAATCAGCCATCCGCAGCGTGTGCGAACCGATCTTCGACCGCCCGCTCAAGGATATTTCCTTTGGCAAAACCCTGTTGCGTCTGTTCCAGACCGCTCGCCGGTTCGAGATGGAAGTCCAGCCCCAACTCGTGCTGCTGCAAAAAACCCTGCTCAATGTCGAAGGCCTGGGCCGCCAGCTCGATCCCGAACTCGACCTCTGGACGACCGCCAAACCCTTCCTCGAACGCTGGATGCAGGAACAGGTCGGCTGGCGGGCGCTTTTGCGGGAAGTGAAAAGCGAAGCGCCCGGCTGGACATCCATCCTGCCGCGCCTGCCACGGCTCGCGCACCAGGCGCTGACCGACAGGTACGCGCAGCGCGACGCGCTCGAAGGGAGGATCAACGACATTGAACGCCGCCAGCGCCTTACCAACCGCTTCATCGCGGCGCTTTCCGCCCTGGCCGCCGCGCTTCTGATATTTGAAGCATGGCGGTTTTTCAGATAAACCTCACTGCGGCTCGTGTCCGTGCTCGCGCACAACAGTATTGGTCATATTTTTCTTTCATGTTGCTCTGCGGGCGCAAGCAGTTGGTAAACTTGCCGCCCTTTGATTGATGTCTTACCGGGATCGCTTTCATGCCCGTCACGCTACTCCAGCTCGTCATTGCTTACCTGGTCATATCCATCGGTATCGGGCTTTTCGCTGCCACAAAGGTGCATAACGCGCGTGACTACATCAACGCCGGGCGGAATCTGCCCATGTCCGTGGTGTTCGCAATGGTGTTCGCCACATGGTTTGGAGCCGAAACCGTGCTCGGAAACTCCGGGGCCTTTCTCAAGGGGGGCGCAAGCGAGCTGATTTCCGACCCGATCGGAGCCGGAGTGTGCCTGATCTTTTTCGGGCTGATTTTCGCGCGGCCACTCTATCGGATGAACCTCCTTACCCTGGGAGATTTTTTCCGCCGACGTTACAACCGTGGCACCGAGCTGGTGCTCTCCGTTTGTATCGTCATCTCCTACCTCGGTTGGGTGAGCGCGCAGATCACCGCCCTGGGGCTGGTGTTTGAACTGCTTTCGGGAGGCGTCGTCAGCCGGGAAGCGGGCATGATCATCGGTTCGGCGGTCGTACTGCTCTATACCCTGTTCGGCGGAATGTGGTCTGTCGCGGTAACGACCTTCGTGCAAATGATCGTCATCATCCTGGGGCTGCTCTACATCACCTGGTCCGCCAACGACATGGCGGGCGGTTTCGCCCCGGTGATCAAGCACGCCATTGGTGCGGGCAAGTTCAATATTTCCTTTTCCCTATCGCGCGAAACTTTCGCCTGGATCGCGCTTTTCTTCACGATGGCGCTTGGCTCCATTCCCCAGCAGGACGTTTTCCAGAGGATCAACTCCTCGAAAAATGAACGCACGGCAGTATGGGGGACAACCCTGGGAGGAGTCTTTTACGTCATTTTCGCGCTTGTGCCGATCTACCTTGCCTACACGGCCCTGATCATCGACCCGGTCATGGTGGAAACCTTATCGGCAGCCGATGAGAAGATGCAAACGATCATGCCGACATTGGTCATGAGCCACATGTCATTCGCCTCCCAGGTCATCTTTTTCGGCGCCCTGCTCTCGGTCATCATGAGCACCGCCTCGGGCACCCTGCTCGCCCCCTCGGTGACATTCTCCGAAAACGTGCTGCGGGGCTTCTATCCGAAGATGGACGACAGGCAATTCCTGTGGGCCACGCGTGTCACCGTGGTGGTTTTTACCGTAATCGTCACCCTGTACGCGGTCATGACTGATACCTCCATCCACAAAATGGTCGTCAACGCTTATCGCATCACCTTGGCCGCAGCCCTCGTCCCCCTCGTCGCCGGGATATTCTGGAAGCGGGCCAATAACCTGGGCGCAGCCCTGTCCGTCGGCATGGGACTGGCGTTCTGGTTCATCGCCGAGATACTGGTTCACATCGGCATCCTTTCCGACATCCTTGAACCGCAAATGTACGGGTTCTTCGCAAGCATCGTGGGCATGGCGCTGGGCGTCACTTTTGGCCCTCCCCCGCCCCAGAAAATGAATCCAAACATGGGACAACAAGCCGAAGCATCGGCATAAACGAGCCCCCCTCCCCTAATAGAGAACAGACATGGCAAGCACCCCTGCACGAAAAATCGAACTCGTTTGCCCCGCTGGCGGTCTGCCGTCGCTCAAGGCGGCGGTCGACAACGGCGCGGATTGCGTTTACTTCGGTTTCAAAGACGCCACCAACGCCCGCAATTTCACGGGGCTGAACTTCGACCTCGCCCAGATTCAGGAAGGCATCACCTATGCTCGCCAACATGGGCGCAAGGTTTTTCTCGCTCTCAACACCTATCCGCTCGATGCCAATCAAGCGGACTGGATCACGGCCATCGACCGCGCCGCCGAACTGGGGGTCGACGCCATCATCATGGCCGACCCCGGCCTCATGGCCTACGCTGCCCGCAGCTACCCGGAATTGCGCCTGCATCTGTCCGTACAAGGCTCGGCAACGAGCTATGAAGCCATCAACTACTACCATGAGCACTTCGGCATCCAGCGCGCAGTGCTCCCACGGGTGCTGTCGCTCGCGCAGATCGAACAACTCGTCGCCAACACCCCGGTAGAGATCGAAGTGTTCGGCTTCGGCGGCCTGTGTGTGATGGTGGAAGGCCGCTGTGCCCTGTCCGCTTACGCCACGGGGCAATCTCCCAACTGTTTCGGAGCCTGTTCGCCCGATGCCTTCGTGCGGTGGGAACAAACCCCGCGCGGCATGGAAACCCGCTTGAACGGCATCCTTATCAACCGCTACGCCGACGATGAGCGCGCGAGCTACCCCACGCTGTGCAAGGGCCGTTTCACCGTCAAGGACGAAACCTATTACGCCATCGAAGAGCCCGCCAGCCTCAACACCCTGGAAATGCTCCCCGCGCTGGTCGGCGCAGGCATCTCGGCAATCAAGATCGAAGGGCGGCAGCGCAACCCGGCCTACGTCGCGCAAGTCACAAAAGTCTGGCGCGCCGCGCTCGATGCCCTGGCCCGCGACGGGGAACGCTTCACGGCACAGGAGGACTGGATGGCCGAACTCAACAAGGTCTCCGAAGGTCAAAGTTACACCTTGGGCGCCTACTACCGCCCCTGGAAATAAGTGAGTACCACGCGATGAAACTCTCCCTCGGCCCCCTGCTCTACCACTGGCCGCGCCAGCAAGTATTCGATTTCTACGAAGCCGTCGCCGCCAGCCGCGTGATCGACATCGTCTACCTGGGCGAAACCGTTTGTTCGCGCCGCCACGAGTTGCGCTATGAGGACTGGCTCGAAATCACCGCTCAGATCGAAGCCTCCGGCAAGCAAGCAATCCTTTCCACCCAAACGCTGATCGAATCCGAATCCGACCTCAAAACCCTGCGCCGCATCGTCGAACAGCAGGATTTCCGCGTCGAAGCCAACGACATGGGCGCGGTACGGCTGCTTGCCGCCGCCGCTCGCCGCGACTGGATCGCCGGGGCGACGCTCAACGTGTTCAATCCTGCCACGCTGGCTCTGCTCATCTCTGATGGCGCAAATCGATGGGCCGCACCGCCCGAAATGTCCGGAGCCGACATCACCGGCCTACGCGCCAGCCTGCCCGCGCCCATCGAAACCGAAATCTTCGCCTATGGCCGTTTACCGCTTGCCTACTCCGCGCGCTGCTTCACTGCCCGCCATTACAACCTGCAAAAAGACGCTTGCGAATTCCGCTGCATACAAGATGGCGACGGCATGCTCCTGCGCACCCGCGAAGGCGAGGCTTTCCTGACCCTCAACGGCATCCAGACCCAATCTGCGCGGGTCTACAACCTGCTCGGCGACCTGCCCCTCATCGCGGGACGCGCCGAAATCCTGCGCATCAGCCCGCAAAGCGCGCACACGCTGGAAATCGCCAAGCTATTCCGCGAGGCGATCGATGGGCACATCGCCCCGGCAGCCGCCTTCGAGGCCAGCCTGACCCTGATGCCGGAAGCCCCCTGCAACGGTTTCTGGCACGGACGCGCGGGACACGAACAGTTTGCCCCAGAGGATGCCGGGCAAGCCTCAAGCGCATCGGCGGCAAACACCGCTTCTGCCGCGCCTGATGAGCCGCCCATTGCTAAGACAGCCCCCGTTACGCCATCCCTGTTGGCCTCACTCGGCAAACTCCTGCCCGCCGAGTTGCGCGCGCGCCTCGAAGAGCGTTTCAGTCACCTGGCAAAAGGCCCTCACCTGCGCCTGCCCCCCTTCACCGTGCCGGAGCCGCTCGCAAGGATCAATGCCCGCCTGCCAAAACTCCCGCCCACGCTGGCGCTCACCACGGCGCTCAACCTTGCGCCGGAGAACGTACTGCCCCGCGCGCCGCTCGCGCCGCTCACTGGCCGTCGTCTGCGCCTGTGTGTGCTCGACGCCGGGTTGCGGCTCGATTTCACGCTTAGCGCCAATGGCCGCTTCCGCCCCTGCCGCGCAAGCGCCCCGCCAGAGATGACCATCTCCGCCTCGCTACGCGATTTCATCGCCCTCGCCTTGGGCGAGGAAGACGCCGACACCCTGTTTTTCGCCCGGAGGTTGCTGATGGAAGGCGATACCACCCTCGGCGTACTGGTCAAAAACACGATCTCTTCGGCCAAGTGGAGCACCCTTACGCGGCACTGAACCGCGACTCCAATCACCTCTTCGACAAACTCACCACCCTTGTGCCTGCCAGCCTGTCGTGCAGGAAAAGATTGTCGAGGTCGAAAAAGGCCCAAAAGATGCCGGCTCCGAAGCACAGCGCCGAAGGCCAGGCCAGCGCGTAACGCAGGCTGGCGCGCTTCCACGAAAGAAGGCTCCCCTCGGCAGTCACGACCTGAAGGTGCCAGGTACGCATCGCCAGCGTCTGCCCATGACGCCAGTGATAAACGAAATAAACGCCCAGCAAGGCAAAAAGGTACAGCAACTCAAGCCCTCCCGCCCAAGCGGGAGCATCCTTCAAATCCAGTAACGCGCTCAGGATCGCCCACGGAAGCAAAAAGCCGGCGGCAAGTACGCCTAAGAGCAGCAGCAATTCATACACCATGCTCGCCAGACGGTGACGCAGGCTGGCGAGTTCAACCGCAACGGGCTTTGCCGAAGCGCCAGAAGAAGAGTTTTTTTCGGGAGGCATTCTGAACCACAATAGAATATTCAGCATTCAACCTTGACCAACGCCTGAGCTAACGGTAAATTTTCCGGTTCCCTCAATACATTGCTGGCGGTTTGAAATGACACTGACTGGGGCAGAGATTCTAATCAGGTGCCTACAGAATGAGAAGGCCGAATACGTGTTCGGCTACCCAGGCGGGGCCGTGCTTTACCTTTACGATGCGCTTTTTCAGCAGGACGACATTCGTCACGTCCTGGTGCGCCACGAACAGGCCGCCGTCCACGCTGCCGACGGTTATGCCCGCAGTACCGGCAAAACGGGCATTGCGCTCGTCACTTCCGGGCCGGGCGCCACCAACGCCGTCACCGGCATCGCCACCGCCTATTACGATTCCATCCCGCTCGTGATCATTGCCGGCCAAGTAGCGACCGCCTTCATCGGCCAGGACGCCTTCCAGGAAGTCGACACCGTGGGAGTCACCCGCCCATGTACGAAGCACAACTTTCTCGTGCGCGACGTGCGTGACCTCGCCCTGACCCTGAAAAAAGCCTTTTACCTCGCGCGTAGCGGCCGCCCCGGTCCGGTCGTCGTCGACATTCCCAAGGACGTTTCCATCGCCCGCTGCGAATTCGACGAAAATGAGTTCTCGAAAGAAATTTCGATGCGCTCCTACAACCCGGTCATCCGTGGACACCAGGGCCAGATCAAAAAAGCCGCGCAAATGCTGCTCGAAGCACGCCGCCCCATGATCTACGCCGGCGGCGGCATCGTGCTCTCGGACGCAGCCGAAGAACTCACCCGCCTTGCCAACATGCTGAACGCGCCTGTCACCACCACCCTGATGGGGTTGGGCGGCTTCCCGGCCAGCGACCGCCTGTACCTCGGCATGCCGGGCATGCACGGAACCTTTGAAGCCAACATGGCGATGCACTACTCCGACGTGCTGCTCGCCATCGGCGCGCGGTTCGACGACCGCGTCATCGGCAACGTCGATCACTTCGCTTCCGAACAGCGCAAGATCATCCACATCGACATCGACCCTGCTTCCATCTCCAAGCGGGTGAAAGTCGACATCCCTGTGGTCGGCAACGTCAAGGACGTCCTCGACCAACTTATCCGCCAACTCGAATCCGGCTCTCTTCCCACACAGAAAAACACTGCCGAATGGTGGACACGCCTCGAAGAATGGCGCGCGCGCCAGTGCCTCGCCTACAAGCCTTCTGACGAAACCATCAAGCCGCAGTTCGTCGTCCAGAAACTCTGGGAAGTGACCAAGGGCCAAGCCTTCATCACCTCCGACGTGGGCCAGCATCAGATGTGGGCAGCCCAGTATTACCGTTTCGAGCAACCCCGGCACTGGCTCAACTCCGGCGGGCTGGGCACGATGGGCGTGGGCCTGCCCTACGCGATGGGCGCGCAACTGGCGCATCCCGACGCCCAGGTGGCCTGCATCTCCGGCGAAGGTTCCATCCAGATGAACATCCAGGAACTTTCCACCTGCCGCCAATTCCGCCTGCCCATCAAAATCTGCCTGCTCAACAACCGCTACCTCGGCATGGTCCGGCAATGGCAGCAGATGTTCCACGGCCAGCGCTATTCCGGCTCCTACATGGATTCCCTGCCCGACTTCGTGAAACTGGCCGAAGCCTACGGTCACGTCGGCATCCGCGTCGACAAGCCCGGCGACGTGGAAGGCGCGCTGCGCGAGGCGTTTACCACCCACAAAAACGAACTCGTCTTCCTCGACTTCCAGAT
>WRJU01000205.1 GCA_009778425.1 Pseudomonadota bacterium | reverse complement strand
ACGTTCCAGCCCGCGCCCCGGAAAAGCGCCTCCATTTCCTGGATGATCTTGCCGTTGCCGCGCACGGGGCCGTCGAGCCGTTGCAGGTTGCAGTTGATGACGAAAATCAGGTTGTCGAGCTTTTCCCGCCCGGCCATGTCGATGGCTCCGAGGGCTTCTACTTCGTCGGTTTCGCCATCCCCGAGGAAAGCCCATACCTTGCGTTGTTCCGCGTCTTTGGCATCAATCAGCTTGCGGCTGGCGAGATATTTCATGAACCTCGCCTGATAAATCGCCTGAATGGGGCCAAGTCCCATCGAAACAGTGGGAAATTGCCAGAAGTCCGGCATCAGCCAGGGATGCGGATAGGAGGAAATGCCTTTCCCGCCCGTTTCCTGACGGAAATTGTCCAGTTGCTCCTCGGTGAGCCGTCCGAGGAGGAAGGCCCGCGCGTAAATGCCCGGCACGGAATGGCCCTGGAAAAAGATGAGGTCACCGCCCGACTGGCTGGACGGCGCTTTCCAGAAATGCGCGAATCCTACATCGTAGAGCGCAGCGGCGGAGGCAAATGAAGCAATATGCCCCCCGACATTGGTGTGTTTGTTGGCGCGAACCACCATCGCCATCGCATTCCAGCGGATATGCGAATGAATCCGGATTTCCATGTCCGGGTCGCCGGGGTAACGCGGCTGCTGTTCGACCGGGATAGTGTTGATGTATTCGGTCGTAGCGCTGTAGGGAATTTCCGCGCCGGCTTCGCGCGCAGTGGCAATCAGGGATTCGATCAGGTAATGCGCGCGGGAAGCACCCATCTTTTCGATGACTGCGTTGAGCGCATCGACCCATTCCTGTGTCTCGACCGGGTCTTGATCCGCCAGATGCGGAACGATAGGTAATTGCGCCATGTCGTCATCTCCTTGGAGTTTTTGTGGTTTTGACCCATGGGATGCCATTATGAGCAATCTTGCGAGTCATTTCTTCTGCAAGAATGTTTCGACGTCGATTCCAGCTTGTTTGAGAATTGCGTGCAAAGTCCCTTCTGGCATGTCACCGGGGTGATTGGGAATCGTCGTGTAGCGGTTCAACGCCGGATAGAACCATATCTCGTGAGAGCCTGCGGCCTGGCGATGGAATTCCAGCCCCAATTCCTTCAGTCGCCTGATGATGTCCCGATAACGGAAACCGGCCAGCACTCCCATATTCAGCTGGCCACGATCAGCGGGTAGTCGAAAACTTCATGCGCTGGCAGCAGCGGAACGACATCCGCGCGCGCTTCGATCAGCTTCTTGGCAACATCGCGCGCGATCTCAATCGTTTCCTGAATCGTTCGTCCCTGCGCGACAAGTCCTTGCACTTCGTCGCTGGTGGCGAGGTACATCCCTTCAGGGAGTTTCTCGATATGTAGTTGGATCAAATGTTCCATGACGCCACGCCTACTGTTTGCCAAATTGGATTGTACGCCTCAAGTGTAGGTGTAGGCGCAGGGAGCGCAGTCGTAGAAAACAGGCGACGCTTCTCAAACTCAGTTATCGTTCATCGGAGCCGCATCGGCAATGAGTTTTTGTCTGGCTAAAACGGCCTGTCCGACTATTTTGCGCAAGTTTGGATTGGTGGTGTCGGGGGCAAAGCGCCGGATGAGTTCGTCGAAGGCAGCGATGGCTGCGGGCGATGGCCCTTCCAGCCTTCCAAGAGTCTGCCCCTTGCGGAAAAGCGTCGTAGCAACCAGTACGCGGGAGGCCTGGACATCGTCATTCCCGAAACGCCCGACGATTTCGTCGTAGATGGCAATGCTTCCCCGATCATCGCCCGAGAGCCGCAGGGTTTCGCTTTTTTTGAGCAGCGTAGCGCCGACGGCATTGCGGATGCCGGAATCCCTGTCGCGCCCAAAGCGCAGGACGATGTCATCGTAGACGGCGACTGCGGCGGCGGTATCGCCGGTTGGCCTGCTCTGGAACTCGTTGCCGGGGTCTTCGCCCGTACCCTGCTTGCCCAGGAGCACACCCTTGGCGTAAAGCGCCCGCACAGCCCGCAGACGAAAACCGGCGTCGCGGTCTTCAGCGTAACGGCGGGCGACTTCCTCATAGGCGGCAATGGCTGCCCGGACATCACCCTGTTCGGCCAAGGTTTCGCCTTTCTTGGAAAGGCCATCTGCGACGATGGTCCGGACGGCAGGATCGGATTCCTGGCTGAAACGCTGATCGAGCCGTTCGTAAGCGGCTACGGCCGCCTTCGGATTGCGTAACTGACGCTGAAGATCCCCCTGGTAGAAAATTGCCCACGCTCCCCAGGATTTGTCGTCGTTATCTCTGTAGCTCTGCTCGATTTCCTTGTAGATCGGGATTGCCGCCGAAAAATTGCCTTCCTTGCCAAGGGCTGCGGCCTGACTGAACATGGCAGTGATAATCTGCCTACGCTGGGCAGAGTCGATGTCTCCTCCATAGCGACGGTTGATTTCGGCCTGGATGGCAAGCGATTCCGTAGGCGTGGCGGCAGCCTCGGCCTTGAGGGAAAGCGCCTGCGCAAGGATTGCCCGGACGGAGCGTCGAGGGTCTTGCCCGAAACGGCGGTCGAGTTCGTTCAGGACGGTGATGGCTTCCTGTTTCTTGCCTTGCCGGATCAGAGCCTGTCCCTTATCGAAGAGTTCCTTGGCAGCTGCCTCCGGTTCAAGATGGGTGTACGTGGCAAGCTCCCGGCTATCCTTGGTCTCAGCCTCAGGGCCGCGCACGGTCTTGCAGGCTGACATGGCAAGCGCCACGCAAGCCAATAGCGCGATTGTTCTGAACGGGCGTTGCCTCGCGGCTGCTTTTGCCATGTGGGACGGAACGGAAAGGAAGTCGTGAGCAATGGTCTGCATAAAAGGTTTTTCGTGAGTTGCACACGGCCCCGGCTTTGCAGCCGGGGCCGTGAATTTTCAGGCCGAGTTTTACTTTTCGGATGAAGCTGTCATTTTATTGTTGCTACCGGAATCTATTTCAGCGACCCGCCATTTAGTGATGTCGACCAAGCGTCTGATGAAATCGTTCTCGTCCTTGTCGAATTGTTTCTCAAGTTGCTTGTAAGTGTCGATGGCTTTTTCGGCGCTACCCATCTTGTAGAGGGCTTCGGCTTTTGAGACGAACGCCGAAGCCAGCACTTCGCGAATAGCCGGGGTTTTTTCATTCCCGAAATTCCGCTCGATCCGTTCGTAGGTAATGACCGCCTCCTTGGCATCGCCCTGTCTGCCGAGAATGCCGCCCTTGTTGAGCAGCGCCCTGACCGCGAACAACCGGGAGCCGGGAGTGGCTGCCCTCCCGTAGCGCTGCATGACCTCTTCGTACTTGGCAACGGCCTTTTTGGCATCTTCCCGTTCCATCGAGACCGCCTGGCTGAAAAGCGTCTGGGCAGGCACATCCTTTGCGTCGAGGGCGGAAGTGTCCCCGTCCTGCTCCTGGGCACTGGCTTCGGGAAGCGTTTGCGCGCAACTTAGAGTCGGCATGAGGCCCGCGATAAAAAACAATGACAGCACCATCGCCGCGACAAACCGGGATGAAGCGAGAGCGCCAAGCAGGCGGTGGCATGAAAATGCAGTTTTCATAATAAACCTTCCCATGAAGCCGAAAAACGCACGACACGCATAGATGGAAAGAAACATATGCGCGTGTATATTAACAAGTCTTCGCTTGACAAACCCTATATCATGAATTTTTTTTACGGACGCGGCGCTTGTCTTGGCAAGCTGCCCTTGCTTGCCGGGAAAAATCCATCCGGTGCAGCTTCTGTTATCGCCATTCATGACAGGATGGGCGAGGCAGACTCAAAGGAATCCAGATGACTACGGACAAAAGCAAGACCGTCTCCGACCCGACTGCTTCTTCGTCGGCTCCGGACGTTCCCGCGCGCAGAACTCGCGCCCCGAAAAAAATCGCTCCGGCTCCAGCCGGTAAGAACGCGCGCCCCCGTCCCGCCAAGGCAGGCGATGTGGCGACTTCCCTGACGCAGAAAGGCATCGAGAATTTCGAGGTCAGCCAGGCGATAGATGCCGCCCACGATTCCAAGGTCGTGGCCGTGACCGACATCCTCCAGACCCAGAGCCATGACATTTCTTCTGCGGTCAGCGCACTGGAAACCATACTCGACGGCGCTTCTTCCGATGACGTGGAACTGTTGCGCACAACCTTCCTGCGCAAGGCAAAAGAGCATGTGGATGAAACCGGCAAACTGCGCGTCAGGCACGACGACGCGCTATCCGACGATTGGCGTACTGGCGGTTATCCTTACAAAAACCTGATGTCGCGCAAGAATTACGAAAAGCAGAAATATCGCCTCCAGGTGGAATTGCTGAAATTGCAGGCATGGGTCAAGGAAACGAAACAGAAGGTTCTCATTCTTTTCGAGGGGCGCGACGCGGCGGGCAAGGGGGGAACCATCAAACGCTTCATGGAACACCTGAATCCACGCGGCGCTTCGGTCGTCGCGCTGGAAAAACCTTCGGAAGTCGAACGTGGGCAATGGTATTTTCAACGTTACATCCAGCACTTGCCAAGCGCGGGCGAAATCGTGCTATTCGACCGTTCCTGGTACAACCGGGCCGGGGTGGAAAAGGTCATGGGCTTTTGTACGCCGGATGAATACGCCGAATTCATGCGCCAGTGCCCGGAATTTGAACGCAATCTCGTGCGCAGCGGCATCCATCTCATCAAATTCTGGTTCTCGGTAAGCCGCCCGGAACAGCGCAGGCGTTTCAAGGAACGCGAAAACCACCCCCTGAAGCAATGGAAACTTTCGCCCATCGACAAGGCTTCGCTCGACAAATGGAACGACTACACCAAGGCCAAGGAAGCGATGTTTTTTCATACCGACACGGCGGACGCGCCCTGGACGGTAGTGAAATCGGACTGCAAGAAGCGCGCGCGCCTCAATGCCCTGCGCTACGTGCTGCACAAGCTGGCTTACGCCAACAAGGACATTGCCCGCATCGGGCCGCTCGACACGCTGATCGTCGGGCGCGCCAACGTCGTCTATGAGAAGGGGGAAGGGGAAGCGATAGCGCTATGAGTATCCGGCGTTGAAACGAACAAGCAGAACATGTTTTCTGGATATGCGAATGTGATGTAGAATCTATCCGCCGGGGCAAAAAGAAAGGCTCCGGACAGGGAGCCTCTCTCGTAATCACGCTCCGGTAAAGGAGGTGATTTGGGTGAAGCCAACCCACTGCAAATGTCGTTGGCGACACAGGATCGTGAAGATAATCCTATGGATTATAGTAGTGGTTTTGCTGTTCTATAGCAACTCTGTGTTGTAGCGCGTCCGCGCAAGTTGTACCCGCCCTGCTCCAACGACGTGGGGCGGCTCCCGCGTTCCCCTCCGTCCTGTCGCCTCCAAAATTTCCGGCAGATCAGGTTTTGCAGTGTTCCGCCAACGCTTCCAGCCAATGACGCGCCAGTTCAACCATGCGGTTGGCAAAGCCCCATTCGTTGTCGAACCACACGAAAAGATTCACCATTTGCGGCCCGCAGGCGCGGGTCTGGCTACCGTCAACGATGGCCGAATGGGGATCGTGGTTGAAGTCTATCGAGGCGTGCGGCGCATCCGACCAATCGAGGAGACCGGCGTATTCCCCCTGGGCTGCCTCACGCAACACGCCATTGACACGCGCAGCGTCGGTTTCCTTTGAGAACGTGAGCACCATGTCGATAGCCGAGACATTGTGCGTCGGCACACGGATGGCCTTCGCTTCGATCCTGCCTTCGAGTTCCGGCAGCAGACGCTCCACACCACGCGCCAACCCTGTCGCCACGGGGATGATCGACTGCATCGCCGAGCGTGTACGCGCCAGTTCGGGGTGGTGGTAGCCGTCAATCAGAGGCTGGTCATTCATCGCCGAATGCAGGGTGGTCAGCAGCACCCGTTCGAGGCCGAATTCACGATGCAGCAGACAGAGCACCGGAACGACCGCGTTGGTCGTGCACGAGGCGGCAGAAACCAGCCTGGATTGTAGGTCGAGCCGGGTATGCGTGACGCCGTGCACCACGGTGGCGTCGACATCGTGTGCATGCGCGCCGGGATTGGAGAGCAGCAGGCGCGGGCAACCGGCGTCGATAAAGCCTTGCAGTTGTGCGCGCTCGACGTAACGACCCGAACATTCGACGACGAGGTCGATTTCATGCGTGTGCCAATCGACTTCTCCCGGTATGAGCATGTGCGAAACGCTGGCCGGGCGTCCATCGAGGAGCAGGATGTTTTCGTCTTCAACGATGTCTATTCGGCCCGGAAAGCGGCCATGCGTGGAATCGAAACGGGTCAGGTGGGCAATGCTGGCAAGCGCGGCAGGCTCGTTGATCGCCACGACGCAAAGATAGTCCGCCAGTCCGGCCTCATGGATCGCGCGCACGAAGCAGCGCCCGATGCGGCCATAGCCATTGACCGCAAGCCGGAACGGGGCGGAGGGTCTTGAAGGGAGCAAAATCGTCTCCGAATCGCCGAAGGAAGAAAGGCGGGATTCTATAAGTTTCCCGCCCGTCTCGGCTTTTCGGTGTGATAAGCGATGGCGAGCGCGGTCAGGGCGAGCACGACGTATGCCCCTGTGAGCGGAATGACAGTGCCGTTGAACATCAGTCCGACCGCCAGCCCGATCAAGGCGCCGCCAACCGTGGTGGTGAAACCGATCATCGAGGAAGCGGTTCCGGCGATATGGCCCATGGGCTCCATTGCCAAGGCGTTGAGATTGGAGGCAAGGAGGCTGAACGTAAACACGCTCGCGCCCTGCAACAACATGAACACGAGCAGGGTCTCGTATCCGGCGAGATTGATTCCCAGATGGAAGAGATTGATGACGATGATCGCTCCCAGACCGGTCATGCTGAGGCGCCGCATGCCGACGCGGCGGACGAGCTTTGAATTGACGAAAGCGGCCGCCCCGCCAGTGAGCGCAATGGCGGCGAAGAGCAGGGGGAAACTGCGGCCAGCATTGAACACATCGTCAAAAATCAGTTTCGACGAAGAAATGAAACTGATGTGCGCGCCGAAGACGAGAGCAACCGCCGTCATGTATCCCACGCAACGGCGGGTCGTCAGGGTTTGGCGATAGGCAGAATAAACCGAACGGGGCGTAAGCGGCATGCGGCGTTCAGGTGGCAGGGTTTCCGATAACCTGATGATCGTCCATACCAGCAGCGCGAGCCCCGCCACGACCAGCGAACCAAATACCCAGTGCCAATCGGGCGTGAACTCCAGGATGATTTGCCCCAGCGCGGGCGCAAGCACCGGTACGATCATGAAGGTCATCATTGCCAGCGACATGACTTTCGCCATGAGCGCGCCCGCGTAACAATCGCGGGTCAGCGAAACCGCCATCACCCGTGGCGCGCCCACGCCGATGCCCTGCAAGACGCGAGCCGCGAGCAGAGTGGCAAAGGAATCGGCTATCGTCGTCAGGACGCCCGCAAAAATGAACAGGACAAGCCCCATGACGATGATCGGTTTGCGGCCAAAACGGTCGGCGAGCGGGCCGTAAAAGAGCTGCGAAGCCCCGATCCCGATGAGGAAAAAAGTGATGACGGCCTGCGTCTGATTGGGATCGGCGAGATTGAAATAGGTATGCAGAAGCGGCAGCGCCGGCAGCATGATGTCGATTGCCATCGCGCTGAGCGCCATGCAGGCGGCAATGAAACCGACGAACTCGCCAAAAGGCATTGCCGGACGTGATCTGGAAGACATGACGATGAGTTGGTTGAAATGGAAAAGCGCGAGTGCCTGAGCACCCGCCCTTGGGAACTGATCCCAATAAAATAATAAAGTTGGACAGTTGAAGAGCCAAGTTAAGGGCGACTCCAAGTCTAGCCGTCGGCAGCCTCCAGCCACGTCCCTACGACCCGCTCGCACTCCTCAATGCCCATTTTAGTAAGGCTGGAGAATAACTGCGCGGTAAAACGCCCGCTGCCGCCGTTGGCTTGCGCGAGCGCCGCGCGCACCTGGTTCAAGACCGCCGTCGCCGCGCCGCGCGAGAGTTTGTCGCTCTTGGTAAGCAAGGTGTGAATGGGCCGTCCCGAGGGCGCGAACCAGCCGATCATTTGCCGATCGAGCGGAGTCATTGGATGGCGCGTGTCCATCATCAGCACGAGCCCCACCAGATTATCCCGCGTCTTGAGGTAATCCTCGATCAGCCACTGCCACTGGCGGCGGACTTTTTCCGGCACGGCTGCATATCCGTAACCGGGCAGGTCGACGATCCGCGCACCACACTGGAGGCGGAAAAAATTGAGCAACTGGGTACGGCCCGGCGTCTTGGAGACGTAGGCCAGCCGCGTGTGATCGGCCAAAGTGTTGATTGCGCTCGACTTGCCCGCGTTCGAGCGTCCGGCAAAGGCAATTTCCGGGCCGTCGGCAGGCGGCAGCGCAGCAGGTTTGGCGATGGATGTTTCAAAGCAGGCGTGGCGAAAAATCGGCATGGGCACAAAGCGGCGACAATGCGCCGCGCAAGATCGTTAAAAAGGAGTTTCATGTATTAGAATAACGCTCTTGGAGACATCTTCCACGGATTTCTGAGGACATCATGATCAAACGCACTTTGCTGCTGTCGTTGCTGCTGGCTGCCAGCGGCGTTCAAGCTCAAGACCAGGCTGCCGTGCAACAGTCGGCCGCGCCGGAAATCTGCATGACCTGCCACGCAGCCGATGGCAATAATTGGGTCAAAAAAGATGACGGCACCTTCGGCAAAACGGACGGCGGCGCCGACTCGCCCAAGTTGGCGGGGCAACACAGCGAATATCTGCTCAAACAATTCAGCGAATTCAAAAGCGGCACTCGCGCGAACCCGGTGATGAACGGCATGATCACCTTGCTGCCCGACGACGCCATGAAGGCGACCGCCGAGTTTTACGCGAAGCAAAAGCAGGAACCCGCTACAGCCAGGGATACGAAGATGTCCGAGGAAGGCCAGAAAATCTGGCGCGCGGGTCTCGCTTCCAAGGGCTTGCCTGCTTGCGCCGGTTGCCACGGCCCGGCAGGAAAGGGCATGTCGGCCCAGTATCCGGCGCTGGCGGGGCAGTTTCCTGAATATATCGAGGCGCAACTGAAGGCTTTCCGCGATGGTGTGCGCGCCAATGATCCGGCGAAGATGATGCGCGACATCGCGATCAAGATGACCGATAAGGAAATAGAGGCCGTATCGGATTATGCGGCTGGGCTGCGTTAAAGCCGCGTAGAGCCCTGGATGCAGACGGGCGACGGTTCGCCGTCGTCCTTTTTGTGCAGCGTCTGTCATCCTCCGGCAAAATAACGATGCAGCATTCCGCCCCACGCGCTTCTTTCCTGGACGATTTCATCGAACTCTTAAGTTCGATGCGTTTTGCCATCAGCCTGCTCACCACGCTGGCGATTGCTTCCGTCGTCGGCACGGTAGTTCTGCAAAACCAGCCGGCAAACGCTTACCTGAATCAGTTCGGGCAGTTCTGGGACCCGGTTTTTTCCTGGCTTGGGCTGTACTCGGTCTATAACTCCGGCTGGTTCGTCGCCATTCTCGCTTTTCTGGTTTTATCGACGACGCTTTGCATCATTCGCCAGTTCACGCCGATGCTGCACGAGATTCGCGGTTTCCGCGAACGCGCACGCGAGGTTTCCCTCCGGAACTTCGCCCATCGCGCAAGCCTTGAGCCCACCCTGCCGTCGGAAAAACGAAACGATGCGGTCACTGCGTATCTTGCCCGTGCGGGCTTTCATTTCCGCGTCAATGAGCGCGAGGACTCCACCCTCATCGCCGCCAAACGGGGCAGCCTGGGGCGTATCGGCTACTTCCTCGCCCACGGAGCCATCGTCCTGATCTGCCTCGGCGGGCTGCTCGACAGCAATGTGCCGCTCTCCATGCAGATACGCTTCCTCGGCAAAACCACCACGTCCGGCAACCAGACCATTGCCAGCATCCCTGCCTCGGCCCGGCTCGCGCCGAGCACCTGGAGCTTTCGCGGCAACGTCTATATCCCTCAAGGCGCTACCGCCGGTAACGCCGTCATCAACGTTGATGATGGCGTCCTGCTCCAGCCCTTGCCGTTTACGGTCGAACTCAAAAACTTTCATCTCGAACATTACGGAAACGGCATGCCGAAACGCTTTGCCAGTGATGTCGTGATTACCGACAAGCAAAACGGAGAAGTTTTCGAGCGCACACTCGAAGTCAATAAACCGTTTGAACACCGTGGCGTCACCCTCTATCAGGCCGGTTTCGACGACGGAGGCTCAGTGTTGAGCCTTACCGTCCACAGCATGGCTTCCAGCGCGCATCCCCCTTCTTCGTTCAGTGCTGAAGTTGGCGCACGTATCCCGCTCGGCCCATCAGGTCATGCCCTTGAAATTACCGAATTCCGTCCCTTCAACGTCGAGGATATTTCCACGCCCGACAGTAAAACCAAACGCACGGAAGCGGTTTTTTCCGGCAGCGGCACACGCGCGACACCCAACGAAAACCTGCGCAATCTCGGCCCCAGCTACACCTACATACTGCGCGACTCCGCCGGACAGGCGCGCGAATTCAGCAATTACATGCTGCCCATCCAGATCAACGGACAGTGGTATCTCATCAGCGGCATGCGAACGAGCCGGATGGAAGACGTTTCCTGGTTGCGCATCCCGCTCGACGAGGACAATGGCGCCGACGCCTGGTTTGCGATTCATCAATTCTTTTTCGATCCCGCGCTCCAGCCCAAGCTCATTGAACGCTACGTTTCGCACGGCTCCGATAAAAGCGAAAAAAACAGCCTGAAAATCGTTGCCGGGCACGTTCTGACCCTTTTTGCCAAAGGAGGGTTTGATGCCATTAGCGACTTTACCGTGGCGAATGTCCCGGAAGACAAACGCGATGAAGCGGATATGGTTTTCCTCCAAGCCATCCAGGGACTCGTCTGGGATGCCTGGATGATGGCGCGCGAAGCCGCTGGAAAAAGTACGCTGGAACTCAACGATATTTACGCCCCGTTCGTCCGCGATACCATCCATGCGCTCACCGCCAGCCTGCGTTACGGCTCGCCGTTCTACCTCCAACTCACCAGCTTTGAGCAGCGCCATGCAACCATCCTGCAAGCCACGCGCTCGCCGGGGAAGTCACTGGTCTATCTCGGCTCGCTCCTGCTGACTCTCGGCGTATTTGCCATGCTCTACATCAGGGAACGCCGCCTGTTCGTTTTGCTCAAAAAAGACGAGGCGCTGGTAGCGATGTCCTCCG
>WRJU01000204.1 GCA_009778425.1 Pseudomonadota bacterium | reverse complement strand
CCCCGCCCCTCTCCCACGAGGGGAGAGGGGAGTTTTGTACATACTTGAACAGAAAATGCTATAGGATCAGGAGCCTATCCGTAAGTAACAGACATTTCAATGTTTGTGTGGTTGCTTTTTTTAAGCGAGGAGTCCAAAAAACGATGGAATTTTGGACTGCAGCCTTATCTGAATGATATTTGGTAGAAAAAATATAGCCCTTCTCCGGCCTTGCGCAGGAGAAGGGTGCGTATGAAGCCACTCATGCTTGTGTTTTGCTCAGGGGCGGAATGCGACTTTTGGTGAGTGTTCCGAAAAGCGCAAACGGCTATTCGCTCAGGCGGGATTGAGCTTGTTGAATTTGACAAGCAGTTCGTCTTGCGACTCTTCGTGATCCGGGTCTTTGAGGATGCAATCAACCGGGCAGACCGCGATACATTGCGGGTCGTCGAAGTGGCCGACGCATTCAGTGCATTTTGCGGGGTCGATCACGTAGACTTCGTCGCCTTGCGAAATCGCGCTATTGGGGCATTCGGGTTCACAAACGTCGCAGTTGATGCATTCGTCGGTAATCATGAGGGACATGGCGTAGGTTTCCTTTTTTAATCAGCAGAACTTGCGTTGAAGGCGTGAAAAAACAGCTTCAGGCACGAACTGGCTAACGTCGCCACCGTGCCGGGCGATTTCGCGCACGACGCTGGCAGCAAGATAACCATGTTCTTCGGCAGGAAGCAAGAAGACGGTTTCCATTGCAGGGTAGAGTTTGCGGTTCATGGCCATCATCCGGGCTTCGTACTCGAAATCGGCCAGCGTGCGTACCCCGCGCACGACGATCCGTATGTCCCGCTGGCGCAGGAAATCGACGAGCAGGCAGTCGAAGCCGGTGACTTCAACATTGGGGGCAGAGCGCAATACTTCGGCGGCAATTTCGACACGCTCCGGAAGCGGGAACAGGGTTTCCTGGCGGCTGGCGGCGACGGCGACGATGATTCGCTCGAACATGGATGCCGCGCGGCGCACGAGGTTTTCGTGTCCGCGTGTGAAGGGGTCGAAGGTGCCGGGGAAAACTGCCACCGTGTCTTTCATGTACTGGTCGTGCGTTCGAGAAGATGAAAATGAACTTGTCCGGCGCGGCCTCGCTTGAACACATGCCATCCCGCAGGGGGATCGAGCGGCGTTTCAGCTTCGGCATACACCAACCCGCCTGGAAGCATCACCCTATCGAGCAGGGGCATGATCCGTTCAATCAAACCTTGCCGATAGGGCGGGTCGGCGAATGCTACGTTGAATCGCCGCGCCGTGGAAGCAAGAAATTCTAGCGCATTGCCCCGCACGATCTCTACTTGTGTCGCCGCTAATTTTTCAGCATTGCGCCGCAGGGCGGCATGGGCACGGGGGTTTTGCTCGACGAGCGTGACGGTAGCCGCGCCACGCGAGGCGGCCTCGAAACCGAGGATGCCGGAACCGGCAAAGAGATCGAGGCAATCGAAGCCGTCGAGTGCCTGCCCGAGCCAGTTGAACAGGGTTTCGCGCACACGATCCGGCGTCGGCCTGAGGCCGGGTAGATCGGCGACATCAATGAGCCGCGAGCGCCATGCGCCGCCGACGATGCGGACGCGCGCGCTCACGGTTTGGCGGCGGCTCCTGCGTCGCCCGCGCCTTTGTCGCTGTCCCCGCCGGCAATGACGATGACGACGCGGTCAGGGTGTACACGGCGGGCGAAGGCATCGCGTACCGCTTCGCGGCTCACGGCGCTCACGGTGCGCGGGTAACGTTCAAGCCAGTCGAGGGGCAGGCCGTAGAAGCCGATCATGGAGACGTAGCTGAGAATCTTGGCGTTGGAGTCAAGCCGCAGGCCGAAGCCGTTGACGATGTTGTCGCGCGCTGCCTGCAATTCTTTTTCGGTGGGGCCTTCAGCGATGAAAGCGGCGAGGGTGGAGCGTACGACATCAATGGCAAGCACACTTTGTGTGCCTTTGGTCTGTAGGCCGATCTGAAATGGGCCGGGGACGCGCCGGGGATCGAAATAGCTGTGGATGTCGTAGACGAGGCCGCGCTTTTCGCGCACTTCGTTCATGAGCCGCGAGGTGAAGCCTCCGCCGCCGAGAATGTGGTTGCCGACCAGCAGCGGGAAATAGTCGGGGTCGTCGCGGCTCATGCCCGGCTGTCCAATGAGGATGTGCGCTTGGGCGGATGGGTTGGCGATGCGCGTTACTTGGCCTTCCTTGAGAGGGAGGGGCGCGGGTAGCGTTTCGGTTTGACCGCCAGCGGGGAGATTCTGGGTCAGCGCGATGGCGATTTTTTCCGCAGTGGCGCGGTCGAGGTCGCCGACGATGGTGACGGAGGCGTTGCGTGCGCTGTAGTAATGGGCGTGAAAGGTGATGAGGTCTTCGCGGGTAATCGCGGAGAGGGATTTTTCATCGCTCTCTGTGCCGTAGGGATGTCCGGCGTAAATCGCGACGTTGAAGGCGCGAGCGGCGAGCACGGCAGGTTTGGTCAGTGATTCCCGCAAATTGGCCAGCGCACGGACTCGTTCGCGTTCGAGCACTTCTGCCGGAAACCGGGGATGGGCGAGGATGGTGGCGAGCAACGCTACGGATTCGTCGCGTTCCTGCGCAGCCGAGAGCATGCGCAGGGTGAGGCTGGCGCGATCCGTGTCCATGCTGCCGCCAAGGATGAGCCCGAGGTCGGCGGCGCGTTCGGAAATGGCCTGTTCATCGAGCTCGCCCGCGCCCGCGTCGAGCAGTCCACGGGTAAAGCCGGCAACGCCGCTTTTATCCGCGGGGTTGAAGGCGCTGCCTGCGGCGAAGTCGATTTGAACGTCGATCATCGGCAGTTCGTGGCTGGCGACGAAGTAGACTTTTGCGCCGGTGGGGGCTGTCCATTGTTCGATACGGGGAACGGCCTGAGCAGTGCCGATGCCGCTGCCGAGGAGGGCGAGCGAAGCCAGCGCCGGGGCGCGCAGGCGGCGTGAAAAGGCTGTGAAATAGGCAAAAAAACGCATGTCGAAAAAACCTTGAAATAAGCCGGAATCAGGGCTGTTGCGAGGCGGAAGAAGTATCTGGCGCGGCGGGCAAGGGCAGGGGGTCGAGGCGGGCGGTGGTGAGGTCGGTATCATTGAAGTAGCGGCGCGCGACTTCGCGGACTTCTTCAGCGGTCACGGCGCGTAGCCCTGCCAGCAGCCGGACATCGTCGCGCCACGACAGGCCGCTGCTTTCGAGTTGCCCGATTTCCATAGCCTGGCCCATGAGGGAGTCGCGCGAGTAGATGCGCGCGGCCAGCGCCTGATTCTTGACGCGGTTCAATTCCTCTTCGCTCACGCCCTCATCGCGGATGCGCTGCAACTCGGCTCGCAGGGCAGCCTCAAGCGCATCGACGCTCTGGCCGGGGGCGGGGGAGCCTTCGAGAAGGAAGAGGGCGGGGCCACGATTGATGCCGTCGTAGGAGGCACCGGCAGACACGGCGATGCGCTGCTCGCGCACGAGTCGGCGGTTGAGCCGCGCGCCGTCGTAGCCGTCGAGAATTTCACCAAGCATCTGGAGGGCGTAAGCTTCGCGGTCGGCGGCGGGGTTGCGCAGGGAGGGGACGCGCCAAGCCATTGCGAGGTAGGGCAGTTCGGCCGGGGCGCGGACGATGACGGCTCTTGAACCGCTCTGAGCAGGTTCGTTGCTGATGCGTCGGGCGGGGAGCTTTGTGGACTTGATGAGGCCGTAATGCTGGCGGGCAAGTTTGAAAACCGCCTGATGGTCGACATCGCCAACGACGACGAGGCAGGCATTGTTGGGGGCGTACCAATTTCTGTACCAGGTGCGCGCGTCTTCGGCGGTCATGGTGATGAGATCGGTCATCCAGCCGATGATCGGGTGATGGTATGGATGAGCCTGGAAGGTAGCCGCCATCAGTTGTTCGTAGACGAGCGCTCGCGGGCGATCATCGGTGCGCAGTCGCCGTTCTTCCTTGATGACTTCGATTTCGCGCGAAAAAGCCTCGTCGGTGAGGGCGAGGTTTTTCATGCGGTCGGCTTCGAGAGCCATGACTGTGCCGAGGTGAGCAGGGGGTATCTGCTGAAAGTACGCAGTGTAGTCGTGGCTGGTAAAGGCGTTGTCACGTCCGCCGAGAGCGGCGACGCGCGCGTTGAACTCGCCGGGGCCGACCTTGCGCGTACCCTTGAACATCATGTGTTCGAGGACGTGCGCGACCCCGGTGACTCCTGTAGCTTCGTCTACGGAGCCGCTGCGGTACCAGACCATGTGCACGACAGAAGGGGCGCGGCGGTCTTCCCGCACGACGATTTTCATGCCGTTGTCGAGTGTGGCCTCGAACGGGTTGGCCTGCGCGGGCAGGGTGGCCGACAGGCTGACGCCAAGCGCCAGGCACCCGAGCGAACGGCGCAATGGGGAGAGGAAAAGGTCTGGGGTCATGGAACAATCCTGCATCTGTTAGAATCCGCGCATTTACTGCGCGCAAAATTTTGAACACGGCATCATAGCCGTATCCGGAAGTTTTGGGCGCGTGTCGAAGCTCTTCTGATCTGATTTCTCATGTTTGGTTTCCCTAAAAAGCCTGTTTCTTCTACCCTTACGCGCGCCGATGCCGATTCTTCCCGTTCCGTCGCGGTGGAGCCGCTTGCCGACGAGCCGTCTGCCGATGCTGTCGTGCCTGTGAAACGCTCATGGGCGGCGCGCCTGAAATCAGGTCTGGCGCGTACCCGGCAGCAACTTGGCGGCGGGCTGGCGGGTTTGTTCGGGCGGCGCAAAATCGACGAAGACCTGCTCGAAGAACTGGAATCCACATTGCTGATGGCCGACTGCGGCGTGGCTGTGACGCAACGCCTGATGGAAGAGTTGCGGACGCGCTGGAAGAAAGATCATCTGGAGAGTGCGGAGCAGTTGCGGCAAACGCTCTCCGATGGCTTGCTGGAGATCGTGACTCCGCTGGAGGCGGGACTCGATGTGTCGGGGCATAAGCCCTTCATCATCATGCTGGCCGGTGTGAACGGTTCGGGCAAGACGACTTCAATCGGCAAGCTCGCCAAGTATTTCCAGAATCAGGGCAAGAGTGTGCTGTTGGCGGCGGGCGATACGTTTCGCGCGGCGGCGCGCGAGCAGTTGATGACGTGGGGCGAGCGCAACAACGTAACGGTCATCGCGCAGGAAGGCAATGACGCCGCAGCGGTCATTTTCGACGCGATCAACGCGGCGCGCGCGCGCGGCATCGACATCGTGCTTGCCGATACCGCCGGACGGCTGCCAACCCAGCTTCATTTGATGGAAGAAATCGCGAAAGTGCGCCGGGTGATTGCAAAGGCGGAACCTTCCGGGCCGCACGAAGTGATGCTCGTGCTCGACGCCAATATCGGCCAGAACGCATTGGCGCAGGTCAAGGCGTTCGATGCGGCGGTCGGGGTGTCGGGGCTCGTGCTGACCAAGCTCGACGGCACGGCCAAAGGCGGCGTGGTAGCGGCCATCGCGCGCCAGTGCCCGAAGCCGCTGCGCTTCATCGGCGTGGGGGAAGGAATCGACGACTTGCAACCTTTCCGGGCGCACGAATTCGTCGACGCGCTTTTCGATACGGAAGGGGAGGGCGAAAAGGCATGATCGTTTTCGATAATGTCACCAAGCGATACCCCGGCGGTTATACGGCGCTCGATGGGGTCAGCCTCCGAATCTCGCCCGGCGAACTGGTGGTGCTCTCGGGGCATTCGGGCGCAGGGAAGAGTACGCTGCTCAAGCTCATTCCGGCGCTTGAGCGGCCGAGTTCCGGTACGGTGCATATCAACGGGCAGGATGTCTCGAACATGCCCAAGCGGGGCATCCCCTACCTGCGGCGCAATATCGGCCTGGTCTTGCAGGAAAACCGCCTGCTGTTCGACCGTTCGGTGTACGACAACATCCTGTTGCCGCTCATCATCAACGGCCATCCGCCGGGAGAGGCGGCAAAACGGGTGGGGGCGGCGCTCGATCTCGTCGGGTTGTCGAGGCGGGAAAAGGAGTTTCCGGCGGGACTCTCCGGTGGCGAGCAGCAGCGCCTGACCATCGCGCGCGCCTTCGTCAACCGGCCTTCCATCCTGATTGCCGATGAGCCGACCGCCTATCTCGACCCGGCTTATGCGTCTGAAATTGCCGAACTTTTCAAGTCGTTCAACAGCGCGGGCGTTACCGTGCTGGTGGTGACGCATGATATTTCCCTTTTCAGACAGTGCTCGCCACGCCGGATCGTGTTGGATCACGGGCATATCGTGGAGCAATGATGCTCAATTGGTTCTATCTTCATTTACGCGCGTTTGCGCAAGCCCTCAAACGGCTTGCGGGGCAGCCGTTCGGGACGTTTCTTTCGGCGTTGGTGATGGGAATCGCGCTGGCGTTGCCGGCAGGGGGATATGTCTTGCTGGACAATATCGCCGTGTTGGCACGCGGGGTGTCCGGCAAGCCCGAGATCAGCATCTTTCTCGATAACGACGCTGATCGCGCGCAGGTCGACGCCGTCCGGCAGAATCTCCAGAATGTGCCGCAACTGGCCGGTTTTCATTTCGTGTCGCGCGACGAAGCCTTGAAACAGTTGGAGGCGAACGGTTTGGGCGACGTTTTGGCCGGTATTGCCGAAAACCCCTTGCCCGATGCTTTCATCGCCACCCTGCGCAGCGACAAGCCGGAATTGTTCGAGGCTTTGTCTGCGGAGGTACAAAGCTGGCCGGGCGTTGCGCATGTCCGGCTTGATTCGGCCTGGGTCAAACGATTGTCCGCCCTGCTCGAACTGGTGCGAGCGACGATGCTGGACTTGTCGGTGTTGCTTGGGCTGGCCTTGGTGATCGTCATCTTCAATACCGTCCGCTTGCAAATTCTGACCCAGAAGAATGAAATCGAAGTCAGCCGCCTGCTCGGCGCTACCGACCGTTTCATCAGAAGGCCGTTTTACTGGTTCGGCGTACTGCAAGGCATATTTGGCGGCCTGGTTGCTCTGGCGGCGGTATGGATAGGGATCGACGCGCTGGCTGTGCCGGTGGCGAAGGTAGCCGAAACCTATGGCGTGATGATTGTGCTGGCCGGCCCCGGCTGGAGAGAGTCCTTGGCGATGATTGGAATTGCTGCGGCCTTGGGCTGGCTTGGCACGGCGATTTCAGTGCGGCGGCATCTGGTGGGGAGGTAAATCCTGCTCACGCCCATGCTCAATTCCATCCTTGCTATCAGCGTGGGGGCGTCCGTTGGCGCTGTGTCCCGCTGGATGCTCGGCTTGGCGCTCAATCCCATTTTTCCGTCCATCCCCATTGGCACTTTAGTGGCGAATCTTCTCGGCGGCTACTGTATCGGCCTGTCCATGAGCTATTTTGCCCTTTCCCCCTCGATTGCGCCGGAATGGCGGCTGTTTCTGAACACGGGCTTCCTTGGCGCGTTGACGACCTTCTCCGCTTTTTCCGCTGAAGTGGTCGCCCTGCTGCATCAGGGGCGAATTGTCATGGCGGCCTCTGCCGCCGCGTTGCACCTTTTCGGCTCGCTGCTCATGACCTTTCTGGGCATCGCCAGTTTTGCCTTGTTGCGGCAGTCTACATAGCCCCGAAGGGGCGAGAGAGGGTTCAAGCCGGGAATAAGAATCTGTCTCAATAATGGTGAATGTCAGCTTTTCGCGAGCGTGTCGCGATTGGCTTCGATGAGAGAGTCGATACGGGTGCGCTCGATGCGGGCCATCAAGTGATTGTAGGGATTGATGCGGTGTCCGGTAGGCAGGGGTTGCCATTCGCCCTGCCAGTCGAGCGGGGGGATGGCGAGGAAGCGTTCGGCTTCTCCGGCAAGTGAGGGCAGCACGGGTTTGAGGGCGCGTGTGAGATCGCGGAACAGGGTGAGGGCGGTGCTGCATACGATGTGCAGTTCTTCTTCCTTTCCTTCCTGTTTGGCGAGTTCCCAGGGTTTTTTGTCGTTGACATACTGGTTGGCGAGGTCGGCGAGCCGCATGACTTCGCGGAGCGCCCGGCTGAAGTCGCGGGCTTCATAAGCATCGGCGAGGGGGTTTTCGTTCCAGGCGTCGGCAAAGGGTTGCGCGGCGTCAAGGTCGATGGCTCCCAGGCTGCCGTCGAAACGCTTGTTGATGAAACCGGCCGAGCGACTGGCGAGGTTGACGAACTTGCCGACGAGATCGGCGTTGACGCGGGCAATCATGTCGTCGAGGTTCAAGTCGACGTCTTCCATGCTGCCGTTGGATTTGCTTGCGAAGTAATAGCGCAGGGCTTCAGGATCGAGCTTCTGGTCGAGCCAGGAACGCGCGGTGATGAAGGTCCCTCGGCTCTTGCTCATCTTCGTGCCGTCGACAGTGAGAAAGCCATTGACGCAAAGCTGGTTCGGGGTGCGGTAGCCCGCGAATTCCAGCATCGCGGGCCAGAAAAGGGCATGGAAATAAAGGATGTCCTTGCCGATGAAGTGCACCATTTCAGTGCCGAAGGCAGCAGCTTTTTGGGCGTCGATGTAGTCTTCGGCAACGATGCCATCGCTTTTGTCGGCGAGATTTTTGAAACTTGCAAGGTAGCCGATAGGGGCGTCGAGCCAGACGTAAAAGTATTTGCCTGGGGCGTCCGGGATTTCAAAGCCGAAGTAGGGCGCGTCGCGCGAAATGTCCCAGTCGGTGAGTTTATTGTCGCCGTCGGAACCGAGCCATTCACGCATCTTGTTGGAGGCTTCCTGCTGGAGCCGGCGCACGCCGGGACGCGCTTCGCCCGTCGTCCATTCACGCAGGAAAGCGACGGCGCGTGGGTCGGAGAGCCGGAAAAAGTAGTGTTCCGAGGCGCGCAATACGGGCGTGGTTCCGGAAACGGCGGATCGGGGGTTTTTCAATTCGGTGGGGGCGTAGGCCGCGCCGCAGACTTCGCAGTTGTCGCCGTATTGGTCTTGCGCGCCGCATTTTGGGCATTCGCCCTTGATGAAGCGGTCGGGAAGGAACATTTCCCTGACCGGATCGTAGAACTGTTCGATGGCGCGGGCGTCGATCAAACCCGCAGCCTTGAGGCGGGCGTAGATGTCTTCGGCGTAGGCGCGGTTTTCCGGGCTGTGCGTGGAGTGGTAGTTGTCGAAGGCAACGCCGAAATCGGTGAAGTCGCGCAGGTGTTCGCCATGCGCGCGGGCGATCAGGGTCTCGGGGCTGATGCCTTCTTTTTCCGCCCGCAGCATGACGGGGGCGCCGTGCGTGTCGTCGGCGCAGACGTAATGCACGGTGTGGCCGCGCATGCGCTGGAAACGCACCCAGATGTCGGCTTGGATGTAGCCGACGAGGTGGCCGAGATGAATGTCGCCGTTGGCGTAGGGCAGGGCGTTGGTAACGAGAATCTTGCGGGGCATGATCTGAAAATTATTTCTGTAAAACAATTATTCTATCAAAGCCGCTCGGCAGGGCGGCGCAGCGGCGGCCTGGCTTGCCTCCGAGTCTGCGCGCAATCCGTGCATAATCGGTGTTAGCACTCTCTGTCATAGAGTGCTAACATATGAATCTGAGGAGGTTGCATGCCCATGAATCAAGCCCTGTCGTTTCCCGTTCCATACGCCGTTGGCAGCATTGACCAGTACATTGGCTCGGTCAACCGCCTGCCCATGCTCACCGAGCAGGAAGAAGTGGATTTGGCTACGCGCCTGAAGGAGCATGGCGACCTCGACGCGGCTCGGCAGTTGATCGTGTCGCACCTGCGATTGGTGGTGTCCATCGCGCGCGGTTATCTCGGCTATGGGCTGCCGCATGCCGACCTGATCCAGGAGGGTAACATCGGCTTGATGAAGGCGGTCAAACGGTTCGACCCCACGCGCGGCGTGCGGCTGGTGTCGTTTGCCATTCACTGGATCAAGGCAGAGATTCATGAATTCATCGTGCGAAACTGGCGCTTGGTGAAAATCGCCACCACCAAGGCGCAACGCAAGCTGTTTTTCAACCTGCGCAGCATGAAGCGGGATACCTTCGCCCTGAACCGTGAGGAAGTGCACTCGATTGCTGCCCGTCTCGGTGTCAAGCCCGAAGAGGTCGCCGAGATGGAAACCCGGCTCTGTGGGCGCGAGGTTCCGTTGGAAGGTGGCAATGACGATGAGGACGGGCATTTCGCGCCCATTGCCTATTTGCCCGATCCGAATGCCGAGCCTTCTGCCGTGATCGAAGAGGCTCAGTATGCCCGCCTTCAGGACGAAGGCTTGCGGCAGGCGCTCGGCAGTCTCGATACGCGTAGCCGTGCCATCGTGGAACGGCGCTGGCTCGCCGAGGGCGATACTGCCACCCTGCACGAACTCGCTTCCGAATATGGCGTTTCTGCCGAGCGCATCCGCCAGATCGAGGCGCGCGCCATGCAGAAGATGCGCGCCTTGCTGGCTCCGGCGCGTTGAGAGGGCGTTCAGCCTCGTCAAACAATTCCCCTTACGTGGGCCGCTTTGCCCCGACGCCGAGCGGCCCGCTGCATTTCGGCTCGCTCGTCGCCGCGCTGGGCAGCGCGCTTGAAGCCCGTTGCCACGAGGGGCGTTGGCTCGTGCGCATTGAAGATGTCGACACCCCGCGCGCCGTGCCCGGTATGGCCGAGGCAATGCTTGCCACCTTGGAGCGTTTCGGTTTTGAATGGGACGGAGAAGTTTTATGGCAGAGCCGCCGTGCCGGGATTTACGCCACCGCGCTGGAACGGCTCAAAGCGGGCGGGCATGTTTTCCCCTGCGCCTGTTCCCGGCGCGAACTGGCGGAAGTGCCGGACTCCGCGCTGGCTCGTGACGGTTCCCTGCGTTATCCCGGCACTTGCCGGGACGGATTGCCGACAGGCGCGGAGCCGCGCGCGTGGCGGGTCAAGGCAGAGGGATTGATCCGGTTCGAGGATGCCATTCAGGGCTGCCAGGAAGAAGAACTTGCGCGTGATGTGGGGGATTACGTAGTGTTTCGTGCCGATGGGGTCTTTGCTTACCAACTTGCCGTGGTTGTCGACGATGCCGAGCAAGGCGTGACCCATGTGGTGCGCGGGGCAGACCTTCTCGGCTCGACCGTGCGCCAGATACATCTTCAAGCCTTGCTCGGCCTGCCCGTCCCGGCTTACGCGCATCTGCCGGTGGCAACGAACGCCGCCGGTGAAAAACTCTCCAAGCAGACCTTGGCG
>WRJU01000203.1 GCA_009778425.1 Pseudomonadota bacterium | reverse complement strand
GGGGGCGCTCCCCCTCGCGCCGCTCATCGCGGCAGGGGCGGACGAGCCTCTGGCTCGCCACGCCTTGCTTGCGGGAGGGGACGATTACGAACTGCTTTTCTCCGCCTGCCCAGAAGCGCGTGATGCGCTTGCCGCGCTTGCCTCAAAGCTCGATCTGCCGCTCACACGTATCGGCTACCTCACCGAAAAGGTCGGGACAATTCTGCTGGCCGATGGGCTGGAAGCCCCGCCGCGTCCGCTCGATGTGTGTGGCTACGACCACTTTGCGCCGCATGCTTGAGATACTTGATCTCCGAAATACTCACAGCACAGCGCTTCCGCGATAATGCGAAAGTTTCTGCGCCCCTGCTTTTTGATTCATGCTCCCTACCCATATCATTTTCGATCTCGACGGAACGCTGATTGATTCCGCCGGAGCCATCCTTGCCAGCTACCGCGCCGCGTTTGCCTCGTGCGGACGGGTTCCGGCTCGCGGCATCGAGGCGGACATTGTTGGCCCGCCCCTTGGCGAAACCCTGCGGATGCTCGCGGGCAGCGAAGATTCCGCGCTCATTGCCCAACTCGCCGACGCTTTCAGGCGCAGTTACGATTCGGACGGTTTGTTGGAAACACAGGCTTATCCCGGCATCGGCGACATGCTCCGTGCGTTGCGCGCAGCAGGCATGAGGCTTGCCATTGCCACCAACAAGCGCATTCACCCGACACGGCTGATTGTCGGGCATCTCGGATGGGCCGATATTTTCGATTCGGTGACTGCGCTCGATATTTTCACACCTCCATTGCCCGACAAGGCAGCCTTGCTCGGGCGATTGCTTGCCGACAGTGAAATTGACGCGCGTCGGGCAGTTTACGTGGGCGACCGCATCGAGGACGGTGAAGCCGCCGAGGCCAACGATCTGCCCTTCATCGCCGCAACCTGGGGCTATGGCATCCCTCGTGCCGGGGCCATGTCCTCGCGTTGGTTTGATGCGACTTCGCCGTCCGAATTGAAACAGATGTTATTGGGCGAAAAATGACCTGCCTTGCCCTTGTCGTGCCTGGCCTCATCTGGCCTTCGCCGCAAGCGCCCCACCCGGCGAAAGATGTCCCGCATGCCGCGCTTGCGCGGCTGCTCGGGCGCGGACGGCAACGCATGGAACCCGCTGTTTCCCGCGAACATTTGTTGGCGCGACTTTTGGGGATGGAGAGCCATCCGTCTCTGCCTCTGGCGGCATTGCGCCTCTTGGGAGAAGAAAACGGAAGCGGACACGCGCAAGGCGACGGCAAGGCGCACTGGCTCTGTGCCGACCCGGTGAATCTGTCGTTCATGGGCGATCACGTGCTGCTCGATGAGTTCGATGGGGACGAGGGGGAAATCGACGCGGCAGAGGCCGCCGCCCTGATTGCCGCGTTGAATGACGAATTCGCCGACTTGGGGCATTTTTCGGCCACAGCGCCGACGCGCTGGTATTTGCGTATGGAATGCCCCACAAAGGCACACTTTTTTTCGCTCGATGACGTGGTTTGCCGCCCGGTGCGGGATTTTCTGCCCACAGGCGGGGAGGGCGACGACAGGCATTGGCGGCATGTGTTGAATGAAATACAGGTCGCGCTCCATAACCACCCGGTGAATATCGCCCGCGGAGCCGACGGGCGGCGGCTCATCAACAGCCTGTGGTTCTGGGGCAACGGCGCGCAATCCACATTCGGTACGCCCGATACGCCTCGCTTCGCCGTACAAGCGTTCGATCCCGTGGCACGCGGGTTGGCGCGGGCAGCCGGAATCGAGCCGGGCGCTCCGGATGTGAATCACTCTTTGCGCGCCGACACCCTGGTGGTGCTCGATACGCTTGCTTCCCCCATCCGCCACCTCGATCTCGCGCGCTGGCAGGATGCGCTCGCCGCGCTGGAACGGGACTGGTTTGCGCCCATCGCGCGGGAGCTCGACAGAGGGGCTTTGCGCCATTTTGCCCTGTATGTTCCTGGTGAACGTGCCGGTTTTTCTCTCACTTTCGGCAGTGGGGCGCGTTGGCGTTTCTGGCGCAAGCCCCTGTCGTTGAGCCTTGTTCACTGCCCCCCGACATGACCACGATTCGCTCCCGCGAGATTCCTCCACGCGCCGTTTCCTCGCTCACTGCCGCCGGTGTTTCTCCTCTGCTTGCGCGCCTTTTTGCCGCGCGCGGCATGGTTTCCCCTGCCGAACTCGATCTCTCATTCAAGGCGCTGTTGCCGCCGGGTTTGCTTACCGGGGCGCGTGAGGCGGCGGAGTTGCTGGCCGATGCCATCGAGGCCGGGGCGCGCATGGTGATCGTGGCCGATTACGATTGCGACGGCGCGACGGCTTGCGCGGTCGGTGTGCGGGCGCTACGGGCATTCGGCGCGGACGTGCATTATCTGGTTCCCGACCGCGTGAGCCTCGGTTACGGGCTGACCCCGCCGATGGTCGAGCTTGCGGCAAGGCTTGAACCCGAAGTGCTGATTACGGTCGATAACGGCATCGCGAGCATCGAAGGTATCGAGGAGGCGCGCTCGCGCGGGATGTCGACGGTCATCACGGATCATCACCTGCCCGGCGAAACCCTGCCCGATGCCGATGTGATCGTGAATCCCAACCAGCCGGGCTGCGGCTTTCCGGACAAATCGCTGGCCGGGGTCGGGGTGATGTTCTACGTGATGCTGGCGCTACGCGCCGAATTGCGCGAACGCGGCGCAATCGAGGGCGGGCGCGAACCGAACTTTGCCAGTCTGCTCGATCTCGTGGCGCTCGGAACCGTGGCCGATGTGGTGAAGCTCGGTCATAACAACCGCATCCTGGTCTCGCAGGGCTTGCAACGCATCCGGGCCGGAAACATGCAGCCCGGCATCCGGGCGCTGTTCGCCGTGGCAGGGCGCGATGCCGCGCGGGCGACGGCATTCGATCTTGGCTTCGCGCTCGGGCCTCGGCTCAATGCCGCCGGGCGAATCGCCGACATGAACCTGGGCATCGAATGCCTGCTTGCCGACGACGCCGGGCAGGCGCTGCAACTGGCGCGCGAACTCGACGACCTGAACCGCAAACGGCGCGAAATCGAACTTGAGATGCAGGAGGCCGCGAACCGGATTCTTGAAGCGTTCAATGCCGACGACGACCAATACGCCGGTCTCACGCTGTTCGAGCCGGACTGGCATCCGGGCGTGGTCGGGCTGGTTGCCAGCCGCGTCCGGGAAAAACTGCATCGCCCCACGATTGCCTTTGCCCGTGGGCAGGATGGCGAACTGAAAGGCTCAGGCCGCTCCATTCCCGGCCTGCACCTGCGTGATGCGCTGGAACTCGTCGCCCGCCGGGACTCTGGCCTGATATTGCGTTTCGGCGGTCACGCAATGGCGGCGGGCCTGACGATCCATGAAGAAAAACTTCCGGCATTCCGCGCCGCGTTCGGGGAAGTGGCCGCCAGCCTGATTGAGCCCGCCGACCTGCAACGGCGCATCGACACCGACGGTCCGCTCGATGCCGCCGAAATTTCGCTGGAAACAGCCCGCGTGGTCGAGCGGGAAGTCTGGGGGCAGGGCTTCCCCCCGCCGGTGTTCGACAACGTTTTTCACGTCGAGCGCCAGCGCATCCTCAAGGATCGCCACCTCAAGCTGGAACTCTCGCTTGGCGGCGCAAGGTTTGAAGCTGTCCGCTTCAACTGCACCGACCCCGTTCCCGGCATCATTCGCGCAGCCTACCGGCTGGACATCAACGAATACAAAGGCTTGTCAAACGTGCAACTGATGCTGGAACACTTCGACGCCGCCTGAGCACCCCGACGCTTCGCCTTCAGGCCAAGGTGACACAAAGATCATATTCTAACGCCTGAAAATATCAGCAGCTACAAAAAATTTTGTTGTGACAAAAATCTGTTGTAAAAGAGAGAAGTCGCCAAACAGTTCACAAAAATTTTACATTTCTGCGGCAATTTCGTTATTATTTAACAATGCGTTACCCAATTGCCTCCTTCCTGCTGGGTCTTTCGTTGTTAGCCCCGCTGAGCGCAAACGCCGCAGTGTCCGGAGCACAGGACAATCAGGCTGATGTCACGCGTTCCGAGAGCGTCCGGGGTTCGGCTGTCCTTGTGCGCGCTATTCGTAGCGGCCCGGTATTTGGCCTTGTGGCCGTCACCGCGTTTACTTCCACGCGCGCTGCCCGTGACCCGGTTCCCGTGCTGACGCCGAATGAGCTTTCCAACCATGCCCCGATTGCCGTCACCGTCGCCACCAGCACCCTGCTGAACACGGCCACGACCACGTCCAACAACGCGGGCAAGCTGCAAATCGAAGAGGCCTCTTACGCTGCGGCGAGATCCTCCGCCAACACGTTGGGGCTGGGCGGACTCGCGACTGTAAGGCATTCGCCGAGCGCCTCCTCCGTGCAGAAACTGCTTGGCGAAGGGCTGATGTACATCGGTGTGCCCTATCGTTGGGGAGGTTCTTCCCCGATCACCGGGATGGATTGCAGCGGTCTCGTGCAGCTTGTCTTCCGCAACTCCGTGGGGATCGACCTGCCGCGTACCGCGCTCGAACAGTCCGGGCAGGGCAACCGGGTCAGTGTGCGCGAACTCAAGCCGGGCGATCTGGTGTTCTTCAATACCATCGGCACGAACATCTCTCACGTCGGCATCTATGTGGGGAGCGGCAAGTTCCTGCATGCCCCCGCCACGGGCAAGCTCGTGCGCATCGACAAGCTCTATAACAAATTCTGGGCAGCGCGCTATGTCACGGCTCGCCGCATGATCAACGATGCCGAGGGCTCGACCCGGCTTGCCGCCGCGCTTGCCAACCTTCCAGCGTCTACCACCTCTGAATGAGGCACGAAGCGGGCGGTCGGTGGTGATCGTCCGTAGCTGCTTCCGTGGTAAATCACGCTTCACCTTCGCTGGAATTCTGTGACACTTCAGGCATGGTTTCGCGCACGATTCCCTGGCTCCACGATTTAGCTGATTTTCCAGACGCCTCCACGGCCTTGGAAGAACCCAACGGCCTGGTTGCCGCCGGGGGCGCGCTTTTGCCGGATTGGCTGCTTGCCGCTTACCGGCGCGGGCTTTTCCCGTGGTTCAACGAGGGCGAACCCATTCTGTGGTGGAGTCCCGATCCGCGCCTCGTCCTTTTTCCGCGTGAAATCTGCGTCCGCCGCTCACTGCGCCGGGTCTTGCGGCAACCTCGCTTCGAGGTACGCCTCGATACCGATTTCCCCGCCGTGATCGCCGCCTGCGCCATGCCGCGCGAACCCGGCGGTAAAACCTGGATTCTCCCGGCCATGCAGGCCGCCTACTGCCGGATGTTCGAGCTTGGCCATGCCCATAGCGTCGAATGCTGGCGCGAAGGCCGATTGGTAGGCGGGCTTTACGGAATGGCGCTGGGTCGCGTGTTTTTCGGCGAATCCATGTTTTCGTTTGAAACCGACGCTTCAAAGGTTGCGCTTGCCCATCTGGCAAGGCTGCTCGCGGCAAAGGGCTTCACCATGATCGACTGCCAGATGAGTACCGCGCACCTGCAATCGATGGGCGCGCGGGAAGTTCCCCGTGACGAATTCTGCGTCTGGCTCGAACGCTGGGCAGTACCGACCGAGCCACCACGCCGCTGGCCTGCCGATCTGGCGGCATCCATTGACTGGAATGAGGCCGCTGCGGCTTGAGGCATCCATGCGCCAGAACGACAATTTTTCTCCGATCCACTTCTACGCCACCGCGCCGTATTCCTGTTCTTACCTGCCGGAACGCACGGCGCGCTCGCAGGTTGCGCTGGCCAGGGTCATTGAGACGCCTGGACATCCCCCCGAAAATGACCTGAACCCCGACCTTGGCGCAGCTTACAGCGCGCTGCTCGTGCAACACGGTTTCCGGCGCAGCGGCACGTTCATCTACCGCCCGCATTGCGACGATTGCCACGCCTGTGTGCCGGTGCGCCTGCCCGTGGCGCGCTTTATCCCGGATCGCAGCCAGCGCCGCGCCATGCAGCGCCACGCCAGGCTTGCCGTCCGTATCTGCCCTCCGGTGTTCAACGAGGAGCATTTTCTCCTCTACCGGCGTTACCTGCGCATGCGCCACCCCCAGGGGGGCATGGACGAAGAAAGCCGCGAGCAGTACCAGCAATTCCTGCTGCAAAGCCCGGTCGAGACTTCCTTCATTGAATTCCGCGAAGGCGATGCCCTGCGCATGATCTGCGTCATTGATAATCTGGAAGACGGCCTCTCCAGCGTCTACACCTTCTTCGATCCCGAACTGCCGCGCGCTTCATTCGGAACTTACGCCATACTGTGGCAAATCGAAGCCTGCCGTCAGGCGCATCTGCCTTACCTGTATCTCGGCTACTGGATCAAGGAGATCCAGAAGATGGCCTATAAGACCCGTTTTCGCCCCATCGAAGGTTATCGGGAAGGACACTGGCGGGAGATTGATCCCGGCGTGTCCGGCGAGTAAGCGGGAAAATCCGCACCGCCGGGACATCTGGCGCGGAGGGTAGGTGTTAAGACCCAACATGGCATAGAATCCCTGCCACTTCCATCACCATCACAAGAGTTCCGTCGTGAGTGTTCCTTCCCCCGTGGGCGGTCGTGCGCCAGACCGTATCGTAATCGCGACCCGTGAGAGCCGGTTGGCGCTGTGGCAGGCCGAGCACATCAAGGCGCGGCTCGAAGAGGTTTATCCGGATTGCCGGGTCGAGTTGCTGGGCATGACCACGCGCGGCGACCAAATTCTGGATCGGCCGCTGGCTAAAGTGGGCGGGAAGGGATTGTTCGTCAAGGAACTGGAAACGGCACTGCTCGAAGGGCGCGCGGACATCGCGGTGCACTCGATGAAGGATGTGCCGATGGTCATGGGGGAGGAATTCGTGTTGGCCTGCGTTACGGCGCGTGAGATGCCGTTCGATGCGTTCGTGTCCACGCGGTATGGCTCGCTCGATGACATGCCGCCGGGCGCGGTGGTCGGCACGTCGTCGTTACGGCGGGAGTCGCAGATTCACGCTCAATATCCATTTCTTTCCGTCGCCAGCCTGCGGGGCAACCTCGATACCCGCTTGCGCAAGCTCGACGAAGGCCAGTTCGACGCCATCATCCTCGCCGCCGCCGGACTGCGCCGCCTGGGGCTGGAATCGCGTATCCGCGCCATCCTGCCTGCGGAGGTGTCCTTGCCGGCAACCGGACAGGGGGCGCTCGGCATCGAATGCCTGACGGCGCGCGCTGATCTCATCGCTTGTCTGCAAGCCTTGGCCGATGCCGATGCCGCCGCCTGTGTCGCCGCCGAGCGCGCGTTCTCCCGTTCTTTGGCGGGCAGTTGCGAAACGCCGCTCGGCGCCTATGGCGAAATACGCGCGGGCCGCGTGTGCTTGCGCGGCTTCGTCGCTCTGCCCGATGGCAGCCGCATCGTGCGCGGAGAGCGCGAGGGCGCAGCCTCAGAGGCCGAGTCGCTGGGTCGGGCGTTGGCGGACGATCTGCTCGCCCAAGGGGCCGGAGAAATTCTGGCCGAACTGGCTTAAGGGCGCATGGCGATGGGCGGCACGCTCGCCGGTCGGACGATTGCCGTCACCCGTCCGGCGGCTCAGGCCGAAGCCCTGTGCCGCGCCATTGAAGAAGCGGGCGGGCGTGCGTTCCGTTTTCCGCTGCTGGAAATTGTTCCCGTCACTGATCCTGCCGTGTTCGCGCCCGTCGCGGCGCGGCTCGATACCTTCGACATCGCGTTTTTCGTCAGCCCAAACGCGGTCGAACATGGCCTGGCCGGGTTGCGGAAAATTCGGGCATGGCCGCTTGGGCTGCGTGTCGCGGCGGTGGGGCAGGGCAGTGCCCGTGCGCTCGGCGCGCGCGGTTTTGCCGAGGTGATTGCCCCGGAGCAGGGCTTCGACAGCGAAGCGGCGCTGGCATTGCCAGCGTTCGCACCCGAGGTTGTGCATGGCCGGGCGGTGTTGATCGTGCGGGGCGGCATAGGCCGGGAATTGCTCGGCGAAACCCTCGCGGCGCGTGGCGCGCGCGTCGAATATCTGTCCTGCTATCACAGGCGCTGTCCGGCAGCCGATCCAGCGCTACTATTGGAACTTGCCACGCGCGGCAAGCTCGATGCCCTTTCGATCACGACGGGCGAAGGGGTCGATCATCTGGCTCGGATCGTCGGCAGTGAAGGGCTTGCCCGCTTGTCGGCTGTACCGATTTTCGTATCACACCCGCGTATTGCCGCACGTTGTCACTTGCATGGGCTGGAGAAAACTATTGCCGCCGGGGCTGGAAATGACGCATTGTTATACGCGCTTACCGCATTCTTTGGTTAAACTCTCTTGCCATGAACTCGCCTACTTCTTCACACGACGACAGCTTGCCCGAATCCGGGATCATGCCTGAGCAGCTTCCCGCCGAGCCGTCTTCCGTGCCACCAGCGAATGAACCGACAACTTCAGCGTCCGCGCCTGAATTGCCCGCTGTGCCGCCGGTATCGGCTTCCGCTCCGGCGAATCAAAGGGGCGGGCGCGGCGCGGTGGGTTGGGCGCTGCTTCTTGCGCTGCTGTCTATCGGTTTTGCCGGATTTGCCTTGTGGCAGGCATACGAGTGGCGCGCCCAAGGCGAAAATTTGCGCAAAGAAGTTGCGGAACGTTTGCGGGAGAGCGACCAGGCCGTTGGCGAGTCGCGCGCGAGCGCGAAACGGGAACATGAGAGCCTGGATACCATCCTGGCCAAAATCGGCGCTCTCGAAGGGCAACTCAGCAAAAGCGAGGGGCATGCCGTAGCGCTGGAGGCGCTCTACCAGCAATTTTCCCGTTCGCAGGAGGAGCGCGTCGTTGCCGAGGTTCAACAGGCGGTGGAGTTTGCCGGGCAGCAGTTGCAGTACGCGGGCAATATCGAGATGGCGCTGATCGTGCTCCGGGAGGCGCAAGCCCGCCTGGAACAGAATGATCACGGCCAGTTTTCGGCCTTGCGGCAGGCGCTCAAGACGGACATCGAAAAGCTGAGCCGCCAGGACACTTTCGACATGCCGCGCACGGCGGAGCGCCTTGAACATGTACTTGGAAAGATCGACGCGCTTCCGCTGGCCTATCACGGCGAAGTCCCCGACGGGGAGGCGTCCGTCAGGTCCATTGAAAAAAACGATGGGGAAGGGGTTGCCCATTTCATTCGCGCCCTGGCGACGGATGTGTGGGAGGAATTGCGCTCTCTGGTGAAGTTCGAGCGGCTCGATAAAAATGACAAGGCTGTGCTGCTCGCGCCGGAGCAAAGCGCCTTTCTGCGCGAAAACGTGAAGATGCGCTTACTGACCGCGCGTCTTGCCATGCTTGCGCGCGATGGGCATACCTATGGCGTCGACCTTGAACAGGCGCGCAACTGGATCGAACGTTTTTTCGACATGGGCAGCAAGGACGTGAAGGAGGTCGTTGAAGAGTTGCGGACGCTCGAAAGCATGCCGGTCGGGGTCATACGCAATGAATTGATCGAGAGTGCCGCTGCCGTGGGTCGTTTCCGGACGCGCCGCGCCGGAGAGCCTTCCTCGCCGCCCGGGCAGCCGCCTGTGCTACCAGACAATGCCCCCGCAGCCCCGGAAGCTGTGGCTCCGTCGGCGCAGCCCTGAGGGTCGGGCGATGCGTGTTCTGATCTGGATCATCACTATTTTTGCCCTGGCCGTGGGGCTATCCATGCTCATCAGCCAGGATTGGGGCTACGTGCAGTTCGTGCTTCCGCAGCACTGGCGTTTGCAGATGCCGGCCAAGTTCTTCGCGGGGGCGCTGTTGGCAGCCTTCATGGCGGCTTACCTGCTCGTCCGCCTGATACGCAATACCCTGACGCTACCGGAGGTTGTCGGCCAGTGGCGCGAACGCCGACGGCGGCAACGGGCGGATCGCTCCCTGCGCGAAGCCGTGCTGACTCTCCATGAAGGGCGTTACGCCAGGGCGCTGAAATTTGCGGAAAAGGCTTATGAGGCCAGCGACCAGCCAGCGGCGGCGATCCTCTTGGCTGCGCGGGCCGCGCATGCGTTGCGCGACGATGTCCGTTACCGCGAATGGATAGGGCGGCTGGGCGATGAAGAAGAAGGGGTTCAAATGGCGCGTCTGATGACGGAAGCCGAACTGGCCGTCATTGCGTGTGATTTTGAGGAAGCTGCCGCGAAACTCGATGCCCTGCGACCGGATGGCCGCCGCCACATCGCCGCCCTGCGTTTATCGCTACGGGTGTCCATGGCCTTGTGGCAATGGGATGAGTCCCTGCACCTGATTCGCTTGCTGCGCAAGCATAAGGCACTGACTGATGAGCAGGTACGGCCTCTGCTGTGCCGCGTCCATGTCGAACGTCTGCGCGCGCGCGCTGATGAATTTGATGCCGCCAATGACGGCAACGATGATGTGCTGACCGGGATATGGGACTCCATTCCCGCTGAAGAGCGCGAAGACCGCCAACTGGTGTTGGAAGCCGTGCCGCTTTTCGCGCGCCTGGGCAAGGGGCGCATCGTGCGCCGTACCCTGGAGCGTCTGCTCGATGCCGAATGGGACACTGGGCTTGCCCGCCTCTATGGTTTTTGTGGGGATGTCGGCGCGTGTCTGAGCAAGGGCGAAAACTGGCTGCTCGATCACAGGGAAGACCCCGGGCTGCTCTTCTCGCTTGGCCGCCTGTGCGCAGAATCGCAGTTGTGGGGGAAAGCCGTGGAGTACTTTGAGCTTTCACTGCGGTGGCAGCCGGAAGTCGAGACCCATCTGGCGCTGGCCAACCTGTTCAAACGTCTTGAGAGAAGCGAGGACGAGCAGAAACATTACCGCGCGGCCGCCGAGATGATCGCTGCCTGGTAATACACACACACGGCACACTTCCCTTTCCCGCTTGCGGGAGAAGGAAAAGTCTAGAGCGATTTTGGTTCAAGTCTGTACATTCTTATCCCTCTCCCCTTGTGGGAGAGGGTGCCCCGCAGGGGCGGGAGAGGGGGATGGA
>WRJU01000202.1 GCA_009778425.1 Pseudomonadota bacterium | reverse complement strand
TTGGCGATGAACAGCAAGTCCAGGCTGCTGCTGATGGTGCGCGGGTCTTCCATCATGTAGGTGATGAGTTTGCGGGTGAAACCCTTGAACTCGCAGTCGATCAGGTCATCTTCCTTGTAAATGGAAATGGCGGCGGCTACGTCCAGCCGGGCGAAAGCGTCCAGCGCGCGGTGGATGAGGTCGGTAGCCAGGTCGGAAGCGACGCGCAGGTCGCCAATCGGCATCTGGCGGGTTTCGCCGCTTTCCACGAGGGATTTGATGCGCTTGCCGATCTTGTGGGCTTCGTCTCCGGCGCGCTCCAGATTGGTGGTGATCTTGGAGATCGCCAACAGCAGGCGCAGATCGCGGGCGGCGGGCTGGCGGCGCGCGACGACGGCGGTCAGGGCGCGGTCGATTTCAACTTCCATCTGGTCGACCCGTGCCTCCGTATCGAGCACATCGTTGATTTCGGATAGGGAGAAACTGGTCAGTGAGCTGATGGCACGCTTGATTTGCGTCTCCACCAGGCCGCCCATTTCCATAAGCTGCGAGCAAACGCTGTTCAGGTCGCTGTCGAACTGGGAGGAAAGATGTTTTTCGGTCATATCGGTCTCTTGCGGGGTCAAGGCTTCAGCCGAAACGCCCGGTAATGTAGTCCTCGGTTTCGCGCCGGGTGGGCTTCAGGAACATCTGCTCGGTTTCCCCGAACTCGATGAGTTCGCCAAGATACATGTAAGCGGTGTAGTCGCTTACCCGCGCCGCTTGCTGCATATTGTGCGTGACGATAATCACCGTGTAGTCCTTTTTCAACTCCGCGATCAGTTCTTCGATGCGCGCGGTGGAGATCGGGTCGAGTGCGGAGCAGGGTTCATCGAGCAGCAACAGTTCCGGCTTGATTGCGATGCCGCGCGCGATGCACAGCCGTTGCTGCTGACCACCCGAAAGGCTGGCCCCGCTCTGGGAGAGTTTGTCTTTGACTTCGTCCCAGAGCGCCGCTTTTCGGAGCGCCCATTCCACGCGCTCTTCCATTTCGATGCGGGAAAGATTCTCGAACAGTTTTACCCCAAAGGCGATGTTGTCGAAGATCGACATCGGGAATGGCGTGGGTTTCTGGAACACCATGCCGATGCGGGCGCGGATCAGCGCCACGTCCTGTTTCGAAGTGAGCAGGTTTTCGCCGTCGAGCAGGATGCTGCCTTCGGCGCGTTGTTCCGGGTAAAGCTCGAACATCCGGTTGAAAGTGCGCAGGAGCGTCGATTTTCCGCAGCCGGACGGCCCAATGAAAGCCGTCACGCAATGCTCAGGAATGTCGAGGCTGATGGCATTGAGCGCCCGGAATTTGCCGTAATAAAAATTCAGGTCACGGACGGCGATCTTGATCGGCGCTGAAAGAGCAGTGGAGAATTCAGGCGTATTCACATTCATTACAGTTTCTCACGGGACAGCATCCGGGCCAGAATGTTGAGACCGAGTACGGCAAGCGTAATCAGGAAGACGCCGCTCCAAGCCAGTTGTTGCCAGTTTTCGTAGGGACTCATGGCGAATTGCAGAATTGTCACCGGCAGATTGGCAAGCGGGCCGGAGAGGCTGGCCTTCCAGAACTGATTGTTCAGCGCGGTGAAGAGCAACGGCGCGGTCTCACCGGAGATGCGCGCCACGGCGAGCAGTATGCCGGTCAGTACCCCGGCGCGCGCGGCAACCAGCGTGATGCGGGTGATGACTTTCCATTTCGGCGACCCCAGCGCATAGGCCGCTTCGCGTAATCCGGCGGGAACCAGCGCCAGCATGTTTTCGGTCGTGCGGATGACGATGGGGATGACAATGAGCGCCAGCGCCGCCGCGCCCGCCCATCCGGAAAACTCCTTGAAGCGCAGCACGATGACCGCGTACACGAAAAGGCCGATGATGATGGAAGGCGCGGAAAGCAGAAGGTCGTTGATGAAACGGACGGTGAACGAGAGTTTGCCGCGAGGGTCGTATTCGGCCAGGTAAATGCCGGTGAGGATGCCAATGGGCGCGCCGACGAAGGTTGCCAACGCCACCATCAGGAACGACCCCATCATTGCGTTGGCAAGTCCCCCCTCGCCAATGGCGTCGCCCGCCGGTGGCGTACTTTCCGTCAACATCGCCATGCTTAAGCCTGAGATGCCGATGGAAACCGTCTCCCACAATATCCACGCCAGCCAGAATATGCCGGAGAACATGGCAATCATGGAAAGCGCGATGGCGATTTGGTTGAACCGCTTGCGGCGGGCGAAGCGCGCGGCCTTGGATGATGTTTCGCGCTTCGCGTCTGCATTCATGGTCATACTCGCGCGCCCTCATTCTTTTTCAGGCGCAAAAGCAGGAGCTTTGAGCAGATCAGCACCGTGAAGGTAATCAGGAAGAGGATGAGCCCCAGATAAATCAGGGATGCCTGGTGCAATCCCGGTGCGGCTTCGGCGAACTCATTGGCGAGGGCCGAAGTGATGCTGTTGGCCGGCTCGAACAGCGACAAGGAATTCAGTTGGTTCATGTTGCCGATGACGAACGTCACCGCCATCGTTTCGCCCAGCGCGCGCCCAAGCCCAAGCATGATGCCACCGAGCACCCCCGTCTTCGTGTAAGGCAGCACCACGCGCCAAACCACTTCCCAGGTCGTTGCCCCCAGTCCATAGGCCGATTCCTTCAGCAGCGGCGGCGTTACCTCGAACACATCGCGCATCACCGAGGCGATGAAAGGGATAATCATGATCGAAAGAATGATGCTCGCGGATAAAATCCCGATGCCCACTGGCGGCCCGGATACCAGCGCCCCCAGAAAAGGCACGTCGCCCAAGAGGGACTGCATGGGTTGCTGCACGGTGCGCGCCAGCACCGGCCCGAACACCATCAAGCCCCACATGCCGTACACGATGGAAGGTACGGCGGCCAGCAACTCGATAGCCGTACCTAGCGGGCGTTTCAGCCAGACCGGAGAGAGTTCCGTCAGGAAAAGCGCGATGCCGAAACTCACCGGAACCGCAATCAGGAGCGCAATGAAAGAAGTCATCAACGTGCCGTAGATCATCATCAGCCCGCCGAAATCCTCCCGCACCGGATCCCAGGCATTGCGCGTCAGAAAGCCCGTCCCGTACTCGCGGATTGCGGGCCAGGCTCCCATGACGAGAGAGGCGATGATGCCGAGCAGTAAAGCGAGGGTCAGTAATGCGGCACCGCGTACCGTAAGTGAAAACAGGCGGTCGGCAAGGGCGTTGGAAATGTTCAGTTTCAGTCGCATTTAACCGGGGTTTCAGAGTAACGATGCTAGTTTATGGCTGGTTTGTGACAGAACCGTGACAGGGAACTTTATCTCGGCGCAACTTCGATGTGACAAAAAAATCGGGACACCGCCATTCGGCAGCATCCCGCCCCGTAACCCCATCTCTGGGTTTTTTGTACTTTTTCTCTCTTTTACGGCCTGACCGCTTTCCCCGATGCGTCCGTAATCGACTGCCACGACCGCGCCACGATCTCTTTTACGGCGGGTGGCATGGGGATGTAGTCCAGCTTGCTTGCCTGTTCGTCGCCGTTTTTGTAAGCCCACGCGAAGAAGTCGAGCGAGGCGGCAGCTTGCGCGGGTTTATCCTGTTTCTTGTGCATCAGGATGAAGGTTGCAGAGGTGATCGGCCAGGATTCGTCGCTCGGCTGATCGGTCAGGATTTGATGGAAGCTCTTTTCCCACTCCGCGCCTGAAGCGGCAGCCTTGAAGCTCGCTTCCGAGGGCTGGACGAATTTGCCCGCGCTATTTTGCATTTGCGCGTGCGCCAGCTTGTTGCGCTTGGCGTAGGCGTACTCGACATAGCCGATTGCGCCGTTCAAACGGCCTACAAACGCCGCCACGCCTTCGTTGCCCTTGCCGCCAAGACCGGTCGGCCAATTTACTGCCGTGCCTTCGCCGACTTTTTCCTTCCACTCGGCGTTGACCTTGCACAAGTAGTTGGTGAAGCCGAAACTCGTGCCGGAGCCGTCCGCGCGGCGGACGACGGCAATGGCGGTGTCGGGCAGTTTCAAGCCGGGATTGAGCGCCGCGATGGCGGGATCGTTCCAGAGCGTGATCTTGCCCAGGTAAATGTCGCCAAGGACTTGGCCGTTCAGTTTCAACTGACCCGGCGTGACGCCCTGGAGATTGACGATGGGCACGATGCCGCCGACGACCATTGGAAACTGAACCAAGCCCTTTTCCTGCAAGGCCGCATCGGTAAGCGGCGCGTCGGAAGCGCCGAAATCCACCGTTTTCTCTTCGATCTGTTTCAGCCCCGCGCTGGAACCGATTGACTGGTAGTTGATCTTATGCCCGGTGATCTTGTTGTAATCCGCCGCCCAGCGGGTATAGAGCGGCGCGGGGAAACTCGCTCCGGCTCCGGTGACGTTGTCGGCGGCCAGCGCCGATGTGCTCATGCCCAAGGAAGACGCCGCCGTAAAACAGGCGGCCACGATTAGCCGTTTCATGGTGTCTCAATCTCGCGTTGTTGGAACGGCGTCACTCTAGGGGGCGATTGTGACAAGTTGATGACGGTTTGCCATATTGCCAACAAATGCCGGGACTACACGCCTATGCGCCACGACAGTCGGTCGGCAGCAGTCTGGGCCAGGCTTCCTCGGGCGCGTCGATGTGGCGCAGCAGGACTTCGGGCGGGATGCGCAGCAGGGCGTGTATTCTGGAAACATCACGGGGCAGGGCTTCATTATCCCAGCCACGCGCTACATGGCGCGCCAGATCGTTGGCAAGCGTGATGGTGCGAACCCTGGGATGCTTGCTCTGGGATTCATCGAGCAGGCTGACCAGGAGCTTGGGCAGGTGCAAGGCACGGATCAGGCCGAATTCAAGTTCTCGCGCAGTGATCCCGAAAACCTCGCGCTGTGCTGCGGAACTGCGCAACTCCCGATCGGCGCGCTGCATGTCGAAAACGCGCTGGATCAGATCGGGTGCGTTGATCCAGCACATCATTTCAGCGGCTTCGTGCAGCAGGGCGGCAACGGTGATCTCGTTGACATCGAGATCGCGCCGGATGATGGCCCAGTCGCGGGCATAGCGGGAAGCCTTGCAAGCGCGGCCGACAACCCTCAGCAGTCCGGCCAGGGCTTTGGGCCGGGAAGCCAGCGCGTCCTCGGCAGTGGTCATCTCGCCGAATGCCCTGAAGAAAGGCATGATGCCCATCATGGTAATGGCGTTGCCGACGGTGACGATGTCGTGGTTTTGCGTATCTTCGCGGTGTTTTTCAATATGGGAGATCAGGCGCATCGTCATCAGCGGGTCGGCCTGCACTGTGGAGGCAATCTCCCGGCGGGTAATATCGTCAATATTCTTGGCAAGGTGCTCGAACGCATCCACCGTCCGGCGCAGTACCGGCAAGGGCTGCCGTAAAAAGAAATTGACGTAGGACTCGACCGAAGGCAGGGCGTTCGTGAGGACGGCCATGACTGAATTCCGGTTGATTGGCTATATTTCTTTGAGTCACCCCGTCCGAAGGCCGGGAATTTCTCGATACGGTTTAGGGGAGCCTTCGGCTCCCGGTTTCGCTTTGTCTCGCTTGACTCCGTAACGAGTGACGGAGTCAAGCGAGACCCGTGTTCATTATCAACAATTCCAGAATTTCAGGCGGAAATAAAGTCTACGTCTTCTGTGCAGTTTGCATCAGCCGCTTTCCGGAAAGGAGTCCAGGCGATAGCAGGATATAATCAAAAAACGGTTTGCCCGTCGCTTTGTGTAAAACACGGCAGCGGTTATCATTTGCCGCTAAAAATAATTGGGAGACATAAATGGGGGAGAGCGGTTCGTTCAAGGCGCTGCTGATCGAACAGGATGAGGCGCGCAAGGTACATGCTTCGTTGACGTTGCTTTCGCCAGCACAACTCGATGCCGGTGAGGTGCTGATCCGGGTGCGCTTTTCGAGCATCAATTACAAGGATGCGCTGGCTGCGACCGGGGCAGGAAAAATCATCCGCCGGTTTCCCTGCGTGGGCGGAATCGACCTGTCCGGCGAGGTAGTCGAGAGCGCAGACTCCCGTTTCAAGACGGGCGACGCGGTGATTGCGACCAGTTACGACATTGGTGTTGCCCATCATGGCGGCTATGCCGAATACGCCAGGATACCGGCGGATTGGGTGATTCCGTTGCCGTCGGGGCTTGATCTGCTGGAAGCGATGGCGCTTGGCACGGCGGGGCTGACCGCCGCGCTCGGAATCGTGAGGATGGAAGACAACGGCCTTGCGCCGGGTAATGGTCCGGTACTCGTTACCGGGGCGAGCGGCGGGGTCGGGGGGCTGGCAATCGATATGCTGGCTCGGCTTGGCTACGAGGTGGCAGCGCTGACCGGCAAGCCGGAAGAGGCGGATTCCCTCCGGCGCATCGGCGCGGCGGACATCCTTTTGCGCGGGGAAATCGACTTCGACAAGGTTCGCCCGCTGGAGGCTGCCCGCTGGGCCGGGGCGGTCGATAACGTAGGTGGGGCGATCCTGCACTGGGTGCTGGCGACGATGCGTCAGGATGGTGTGGTGGCCAGCATTGGCAATGCTGCCGATTTCAAGCTCGCGACCACGGTATTTCCGTTCATTTTGCGTGGCGTAAGTCTTTTGGGGATCGATTCGGGCTATGCGAGCATGCCCATGCGGCAGAAAGCGTGGACACGCTTGGCGTCCGATCTCAAGCCGCGCTGCTTGAAAGATTTCGTCCGCGTGATCGGGTTCGATGAGTTACCGGGCGCTTTCGCTGCCTTTATCGAGGGGCGGGCGAGAGGGCGAACCGTCGTCCGTATCCTGGATTGAACGTTGCGAGAGAGCGCAACGGATACTGAACGAGGCAATATGGCCGAAGAAGAAACCGGAGTCCTGCCGAAAATACTGATTATTGATGATTCGCGCATGGTACGTGCCAGTCTCATCAAACAGATTCGTCATCGTTTTCAGATACGGGAGGAAGTTGACGGCGAGGCGGGATGGGAAACCTTGTTGATCGACCCGTCAATCCGGATCGTGTTGACCGATCTCGGCATGCCCAGGCTCGATGGTTTCGGCTTGCTCGAACGCATCCGGGGCTCGAAGGTGCAGCGCATTCAGGAATTGCCGGTCGTCATCATCTCCGGCGACGAGGACGACGAGGCTCGTCAGCGCGCGCTTGACCTCGGCGCGAACGATTTCGTCTCCAAGGGGGCGGGATGCGCCGAGATGACGGCGCGGCTCGAATCTCTGCTGGATTTGACCGATATTCGCCGCAGCCTTGCGCTGTCCGAGCAGAATCCGGTTGTCGACCCGGATTCCGGGCTGGCGACGCCTGCCTATCTCAACCATAACGGCGAGCAACTCCTGGCGCAGGCGCGGCGTCGGCAAACGGCGATTTCGGTGATGGTGGTCGAAATCGACCATTACGACCAGTTGATCGAATGGCATGGCGACTATGTAGCCAACCTGATTACCGGCAAACTCGCCAAGATTCTCTCCAGCAAAGTGCGGCGGGAAGACACCATCAGCCAAATATCGGGGGCGCGTTTCGTGGTTTTGTCGCCCAGTACCTCGATAGCGGGCTGCTGCACCTTTGCCCTGCGCCTGCAAAGGGCGATGGAAAAGCTGGTGCTGACTTACCGCGATGAGCGTATCCGTATCACCGTTACTGTCGGCATCTCCGGTTCGGAGACGGACAGCGTGCAGAGCGTGGAGGGCCTCATCGGGACGGCTACGGAGCGTGTGCGGCGCGGCATTGCGGCGGGGGGCAACCGTATCGTCGACAGCGAAGGCGAAGTCGACAAGGTGGCGGCCGAAAACTACGTGAACAAGATCATCAGTATCGATCATGCCCTGCTTCAGTTGCGGATCGGCGCACAGGAAGATGTCATGGATCGTCTGCCGGAAGTCATTACGACCATGATGCCGCTTTTCAGTTTGTTGGAAGAACGGCTGCATTTCGGCATCCCGCTCGGCGAGTTGGAGAATTACAGCCGGAAGTAGAAAAAGGATTCCCGCTCTGTGGGTTTGCCAGAAAAAAGGGAAAAGAATGATCCACATGGTAAATTGCTGGAATGACCCATACACTCCAAAGTCTCTTCGACGCCGAGTTGGCTCAGATGCTGGCCAGCGCCGCACAGCCTGTCAGTGCCCCTGCCGGAGCGCAGCTCTTTGCGCCCGGCTCGCCATGCAGACAATTTCTGCTTTTGCTCGACGGTGTCGTGCGTGTGCAGGCGCTGGCGAAAAATGGTCGCGAAATCGTTCTCTATCGCATCTACCCAGGCGATAGTTGCGTTGTCACGGCATCCTGTCTGCTTGGCAGCACCGCTTATCCCGCCACAGGCATTGCCGAGACGCCAATCCAGGGCGTAGTGCTGCCGACCCCGGTTTTCCAGCGCCTGCTTGCCGAATCGCCAGCCTTTCGCAGCTTTGTTTTTAGTGCCTATGCGGCGCGGCTGACTGAACTCGTGGCGCGCATCGAAGAGGTCGCGCTCGAACGTATCGACGTCCGGCTCGCGCGTTTGCTGCTGCGGTTGGCTCTGCCGCCAAGCAATATTATCGAGCGCACCCATCAGGACCTTGCCGCCGACCTTGGCAGCGCGCGCGAAGTTGTCAGCCGCCAGCTCAAAGCCTTTGAACAGTCCGGCTGGGTTGAACTGCAACGCGGATACATCCATCTGCTCGATCCGCATGCGCTTGAGGCCGTGACCACAGATTGACTTTGTGACTTTGTCACTGATTGCCCTGCGCCGTGTGTTTACGCTCCCTGTGTCTCAATCCATCAAGGGAGTTTCACCATGAACTGCAAGTGCAAAAACCTCGGCACTGCCGACAGAATCGTCCGGGTCGTTATCGGCCTCATCCTCATCGCGCTGGTTTTCGTCGGCCCCCAAACGCCTTGGGGATGGCTTGGCATCATACCGCTTGTTACGGCTGGAATATCCTTCTGTCCGCTTTACCGGCTGTTCGGCATCAGAACTTGCAAGCTCTAAAAATAATGCGGCAGCCAAGGCCGCGAAGATGTCAAGGGAGCAGGTAATGTCAGACTATCCAAGTTTCATTACATCGAGGCGGCGTTTGCTTAAACTGGCTGCCGCCACAGGTGCAGTAGGAGCGCTGGGGTTGCCCGGGCTGGTTCGGGCGGCAAAGACCATTACCACAAACGCCCGTATTGTCATCATCGGCGCTGGCGCGGGGGGAACCGCGCTGGCGAACCGACTGGTCGAACGGCTGGAGGGCGCCAAGATCACGCTCGTGGACGGACGCCAGGAACACTATTACCAGCCCGGTTTTTCGCTGATTGCGGCGGGATTGCAGCCGGTCGGGTATTCGATCTCGAAAACCCGCGACTGGTTGCCTTCCCGCGTCACACTGATTGCAGAAGCGGCGGCGGACATCGACCCGGCGGCAAAGACCGTCTCAACCACTGGCGGGCAAAAGCTCGACTATGATTTCCTCGTCGTCGCCCCGGGCCTCGTGCTCGATCACGGCGCTATCGAGGGTTTCTCGCTCGATATGGTGGGCAAGAACGGAATCGGCGCGCTTTACGCAGGGCCGGAGTATGCGGGGCGAACCTGGGAGGCTGCGTCGAAATTCACCGAGGAAGGCGGAGTGGGTCTGTTCACCCGTCCGGCGACCGAGATGAAATGTGCCGGCGCGCCGCTCAAGCATACCTTCCTGGTTGACGACATTGCCAGCCGGGGTGGGGCGAAAGGCAAATATGAAGTGCATTACGCCTGCCCGCAGAAAGTGCTGTTTTCGGTGCCGATCGTGTCGGAAAAAGTGCGGATGCTGTTCGGGAGCCGCAACATCGCCCCACATTACGGGCACACACTGAAAGCCGTCGATCCTGGCCGCAAGATCGCTTTTTTCGAGACACCCGCCGCCGACCCTTCGACGGGGGCAGCCGCTACGTCCGCGGTAGAGATGCCGTATGACTACATCCATATCATCCCGCCACAGCGCGCGCCAGAGGTGATTCGCCAGTCGGGGCTGAGTTGGGCCGACAAATGGACTGACCAGGGATGGGTGGAATGCGACAAGCAAACCCTGCGTCATCTTCGCTACCCTGAAATTTTCGCACTCGGCGATGTCGCCGGTGTGCCCAAAGGCAAAACGGCCGCCTCGGTCAAATGGCAAGTGCCGGTGGTCGAAGACCATCTGGTAGCCGCCATCGAGGGGCGCGAGGGAACCGAAACCTATAACGGCTACACCTCCTGCCCGATGATTACGCGCGTGGGCCGTGCGATGCTTGTCGAATTCGACTACAACGACAATCTGGTGCCTTCATTTCCCGGCGTCATCGCGCCGCTGGAGGAACTCTGGATCAGTTGGCTGATGAAGGAAGTGGCGCTGAAAGCCACCTATAACGCCATGCTGCGCGGCAAAGCATAAAAGGACGAAGCCATGAACCAACTGACGCTTGAAACCATGATAGCCGTGTTTGAAGAAATTTTTGGACGCGGCTTGTGGTGGATCATGGTTATTGTCGCCGCAGCGATCACGGCGCTTTACCTGTATGTGTTGATCCGCGACCGGTCGATGTCGATGCGAAAATTTCTCTGGGCGCAACTGTCGATGCCCTTCGGCGCCATCGCCGCAGTACTGTACGTGCAGGCGATGACATCTTCGCGTTTCAGCGATATAGGCGGCCCCATAGACGTCATCATGCTACTGGGCATTGCGCTTCTGGGTGCTATTGGATGCGCGATACTCGTCTATACAATCCAGTCACTGTTTCGCGGGAAATCGGAGCGACCGATATCGGAGCAACCGACAATAGTCGGATAGGTTTATTCCGGCCTTCAGTAATGGTCTTTCCAAGATCATTCGTATAAGCCCCTCTCCCCTCGTGGGAGAGGGGTTTGGGGAGAGGGGGGGGACGTTTTTGGTAGGTCGAGACTTGCTCTCTCCCTGGCATTCCCCTCTCCCGCCC
>WRJU01000201.1 GCA_009778425.1 Pseudomonadota bacterium | reverse complement strand
AGCGGAAATCACGAGCGCCAATTCCTGCCCGGCGACAAGGTCTACATTTCCGGGGCAGGCTCGTTCAAGATCAACCTTCCCGCAAACTTGAGCCCCTTGGGCGCAAAAATCGTCGTGAGCGGCCTCGTCGTCGGACAAAACACCGATGGAGCCGACACGTCCGGCGGAAACTATACCTTGAGCGGTGCAGGTGGCATCACAGCGGATAAGGCTTCCTCATTCGGCGATTATGCTGGCAGCCTCAGCGAAACCGGCAAGCTGCAAAAATACGGCGACAGTACGCTGACGTTTACCAACACCGGCGGCAATCTGTTCAAGGAAGGCATCGAACTGTACGGCGGCATGGTGCAGTTTACGCGGGCAAACCAACTCGATGACGGCGGAAGCGGTATTCACTTCATCGGTAATTCCGCGCTTCAGGCTTTGAGCAGTGTCACGCTGTCCAATGACATTAAGATCGCCGATGGCGTCACAGGCAGCCTTGGCGCAACTGGTGGCGCGGCGCTTACCTACACCGGCGATCTGACCGGGTCGACCCTGGCCGCGCTCAACAAAACGGGCACGGGAACCGTGCGGCTTGAAACGCCGTCCTCACCATCTGCTTTCGCTGGCAATGTGACCGTTTCCAGCGGAACGCTCGATGTTGCCGGCGATTTCGGCGACACGGCGCAGTTCCATGTCAAAACCGGCGCGGCGCTCTCCGGGATAGGAACTATCGGTGCGCTATCAGGCGGCGGAACCATCGAGTTGGGTGGGACGCTGAAGCCCACCGGCTTGAATTTGGGTGTGCCTCTGACGGTCAAGGGCGACTTGACGTTCGAGGCGGGGAGCAACCTTTATGTTCGCGCACTGTACAGCAACAGCGACAGCGACCTGGTCAAAGTCGAGGGTGGTGGAACCGTGAACATCGACCCGGCGGCCAACCTGAAAGTCGAAGTGGATTTCTGGAGCAGCCCGCGAGTGGGCAACGATCCCATCACGGTCATAGATGCGTCGAGCGTGGGGGTTGTGGGCGACCCTTCTGCCAAGTTCACCCTGAATTATTACGGCCTCCCCCGTGGCTATACCTTGGAGCAGCGAGGATGGAACGGTGACTTGTTCCAGCTTGGGTTCTCCTACGACCCGAACAACGGCTTTGCCAGCCTTCCCGCCAGCCATAACCAACATGAAATTGCGAAAACCCTGGATTGGTTCGTCGCAAACAGGGATTCCAGCATCCATAATTTGATCGACAGGCTCTCCGATACGAGTTGGTCTGATCGGGAAGTGGGCAAACAGTTGGATCAGATTCATGGCGATTTGACACCGAATGCTTTCTTCCTGGCATTCAAGGAACCGTGGCGGCATCCGTTCAACCGGCTCTCGCTCGATTCGGGTTTCATTTTGCGGGCTGTTTCATCCCACGATAACGATCGTGGCGGCCTGCCTCGGCCACGGGCGTGGGGCGAACTCATTACCGGGCGCGAAAACATCCGGAACGACGGCAATGCCCACGGTTTCAGGATCAACCGCTACGGGTTTGCGCTCGGCATGGATGCCCCGCTCCTCCCGCGTTCGATCAGCGGGGTGACGTTCCAGTACACCAGTCCGCGTTTGAGCCAGGATACCGGCAAGGCCACAGCGGATGATTACGAATTCGGCCTGTACAACATGACGCGATTGACGAATCTCCTCGATTTGAAAGCCTATCTTGGTTATTCGTACCAACAGTATGACCTCCGGCGTACCGTGTCGCTTCCGGCATCCCCTGCGGGTTTCTATGGAGCGTTTTTCGAGCGCTTGAATGGCCACACCAGCGGTAACGCCTTGGCCGCGAGCATCGAGTTGACTCAGAAGATACCGCTGCGGCAGAACATCCGGGTGTTGCCCGTCGTCGCCCTGGATTTTGAAAAAGCCTGGATGCGCGGCTACAAGGAATCCGCAGGCGAAAGTTCTCTGATCTATAACGCCGCCTCGATGAAACGGGCGATGTTCCGCTTCGGCCTGAATGGTGAGCTGAATCTTCAAAACGGGCTTTATCTGAAACCCAGGATTCAGTACGCGATGCAGCTTGATGGTCAGAAATATCCGTCGGTCGGCGCGCGATTTACCAACAGCACAATGCCGAATCAACCGAAGGCGGACATCTGGGGGAGCCGGATTGGACGGAACTACTGGAATCCGGGGCTGAGTGGAGGCTGGAAGCTGAACAACCGTGGCGACGTGCTGCTCTACCTGAACTATGAGGCGAAAATTTATGACCGGGCGACCGTCCACGCCGCCGAGGTGGGCATCATGAGGCGCTGGTAGGGGTAACGCCTTGCAATCGAAACCGTCCCGGCTTGCAATCAATCAAACAGTTTGAAAAACCAAGGCTGGCGCATCGTGCTGATTGCGGCAAGCCGAGAATACTGGCGAAACCCGAACTGGAAATTTTTATCCCCCTCAAGCCGATGGAGGAACATGTCAGCCTGCTGACCAACCCATCCCCCTTGGCTTGACCAATATTCAAGCGCGTAGTCGAGCGTCACGTCCCCCACCAGGGAAGTAAACTGGCCTTCGCAAGAGTCCTGGTTGCAGCCGTCCTTTTGGGGCGTCACCATCACAAACGTGGGTACGGTCGACACGTTGTAGCGTCCAAATGCTTCCGGGTCGATCTGCACGGCAGCGCCCGTCTTGGCGACGGGCATCATGTAGGCACATGTTTTGGTCAGTGTGCCTTTTGTGCCTAGCCGATCACGCAAGCCACGCAATATCAACACCGCACCCGCTTTCTGCGCCTGCTTGTACAGCATCAAATACCGAATTGAATCTGGAGACAGCCCCCAACCCGGTATAGAATGTCAGTTTTGCTGAAGAGGCCGGTTTGGCTTTGCCGATGAAGCCGCACCAGCATCTTTTGTCTTGACTTCTCACTTCTCATCAGGATCGTTTGCATGCAAACCAATCAGGAAACCGCGAACGCGCTGGAGCGCCGTATCGACATGTCCGTTACCCTGGCGGACCTTGACAAGGATGTCGAGTCCCGCCTCAAAAAACTTTCCCGCACGGTGAAAATGCCGGGTTTTCGCCCAGGCAAGGTGCCGTTCAAGATCGTGGCTAGCGCTTACGAGCCGCAAGCCCGTTCCGAAGCTATCGAGGCTGCCGTGGGAAAAGCCTTTGGCGAAGCGGTGCGTGCCCAGAACCTGCGCGTAGCCGGCCAGCCCCGGATCGAACCGAAAGAAGCCGCTGCGGAAGGGGCGCTGGAGTTCAGCGCCGTGTTCGAGGTCTATCCGGAAGTCGTGGTTGGCGATCTGTCCGGGTGTGAGATCGAGCGCCCGGTGCTGGAAGTTGGTGAGGCCGAAGTCGATAAAACGCTTGAGGTCTTGCGCAAGCAGCGTACCCGTTTCGATGAGGCCGACCGCTCCGCTGCCAGTGGCGACCGGGTGGTGATCGACTTTACCGGACGCAAGGACGGTGTGCCGTTCGAGGGGGGGCAGGCGCAGGATTTCCCGTTTGTGCTCGGCGCAGGGTCGATGCTGAAAGATTTCGACGCGAATGTGATGGGCCTCAAGGCGGGCGAGGGCAAGACTTTCGACCTGACCTTCCCGGAGGATTATCACGCCAAGAACATGGCCGGGCAGACGGTACAGTTTGAAGTGGCGGTGAAAAAGGTCGAAGCGCCGGTGTTGCCGGAAGTCGACTCCGATTTTGCCAAGGCGCTCGGCGTGGCCGATGGCGACATTGCCAAGCTGCGCCAGGAAATCAAGGACAATCTCACGCGCGAAGTCAAACAGCGCATCCAGGCAAGAGTAAAAGATCAGGCTTTGGATGCCCTGCTTGCCGTTACGCCGATTGAAGCGCCCAAGGCGCTGGTGCTCTCCGAGTCGGAACAACTGGCCGAGAATGCCCGCCGCGAACTCGAAGCGCGCGGCATGGGAGCCAAAAAGATACCGGTGGAACCGGGGTGGTTTACCGACCGGGCAATGCGGCGCGTGAAGCTCGGCCTCATCATGGCTGAGTTGATCAAGGATAACGATCTGCGCGCCAAGCAAGAGCAGACGCGTGCCCTGATACAGGAAATGGCACAGAGCTACGAAGACCCTTCGGAACTGATCCGTTGGTATTATGCCCAGCCTGAGCGCCTGATCGGGGCGGAAGCGGTCGTGACAGAGGATAATGTCGTGGAGTGGGTCTGCTCCAAGGTCAAGACCAACGACAAGGCTGTTTCCTTTGACGATCTGATGGGCAACAACGCGGCGGCGTAAGCCGCGCGGGAATAGGGCGAACGATGAACGCAAACGGAAGCGGAAACTCCGCAGGGGACGGCTGGAACCCGGTGGGCCTTGGGCTGGTGCCGATGGTCATCGAGCAAAGCGGCCGGGGCGAGCGCGCCTACGATATTTATTCGCGTCTGCTCAAGGAGCGGATCGTATTTCTCGTCGGCCCGGTCACGGACGCGACGGCCAACCTGATCGTGGCGCAGTTGCTCTTTCTCGAGTCAGAGAACCCGGACAAGGACATTCACTTCTATATCAACTCTCCCGGAGGCGCGGTTACAGCGGGTTTGGCAATCTACGACACCATGCAGTTCATCAAACCCGACGTGAGCACCTTGTGCATCGGACAGGCGGCGAGCATGGGAGCTTTCCTGCTCGCGGCCGGAGCGAAAGGCAAGCGTTTTTGTCTGCCGAATTCCAGGGTGATGATCCACCAGCCCTTGGGCGGTTTCCAGGGGCAGGCGTCCGACGTCGAAATTCATGCGCGAGAAATACTTTTTCTGCGTTCCCGTCTCAACGAAATGCTGTCAAAGCACACAGGTAAGCCGGTTGAGCAAATCGAAAAAGATACTGATCGGGATAATTTCCTGTCTGCGTCTGCGGCGATGGAGTACGGTCTCATCGACAAGGTGATGACGGTGCGCGGCGACATCTGACCTGACGACGAGGAGAGAACAACCATGCCGGACAAAAAGACGGGCGCGGACGGCGAAAAGCTGCTCTACTGCTCATTTTGCGGCAAAAGCCAGCACGAAGTCCGCAAGCTGATTGCCGGGCCGTCTGTTTTCATCTGCGACGAATGTATCGGCCTGTGCAACGACATCATCCGTGAGGAAGTTGCCGACGGGCTGGGGATCGAGAATATCCGTGGGCAATTGCCCACGCCCCACGAAATCTGCGCCATCCTCGATCAGTACGTGATCGGGCAGAAGCAAGCCAAGCGCAACCTGTCGGTGGCGGTTTATAACCATTACAAGCGTCTGCGCCACTTGGGCAATATCGTCGACGACGTGGAACTCGCCAAGAGCAATATCCTGCTGATCGGCCCGACCGGCTCCGGCAAGACCCTGCTGGCGCAAACACTGGCGCGGCTCCTGAATGTGCCCTTCGTCATGGCCGATGCCACCACGCTCACCGAGGCCGGCTATGTGGGCGAGGATGTCGAGAACATCATCCAGAAGCTTCTCCAGAAGTGCGACTACGATGTCGAAAAGGCACAGCAGGGCATCGTCTATATCGACGAAATAGACAAGATTTCCCGCAAGTCCGACAACCCCTCAATCACCCGTGACGTATCGGGCGAGGGTGTGCAGCAGGCGCTTCTGAAACTCGTTGAAGGCACGATAGCCTCCATCCCGCCGCAGGGCGGACGCAAGCATCCCAATCAGGATTTCATCCAGGTCGATACGACCAACGTCCTGTTCATCTGCGGTGGTGCGTTCGACGGTCTGGAAAAAGTCATCATCAACCGCACCGACAAGGGCGGAATCGGCTTCGGCGCGGAGGTCAAGAGCGGCGAGAGCCACAGTATTACCGAGACGTTCGGCCAAGTCGAACCGGAAGACCTCATCAAGTTCGGCCTCATTCCCGAACTGATCGGACGTCTGCCCGTGGTGGCATCCCTGCATGAGCTGGACGAAGACGCACTCATCCAGATACTCATCGAGCCGAAGAACGCGCTCGTCAAGCAATACCAGAAGCTCTTCGCGATGGAAGGCGTCGAACTCGAAATCCGCCAGGCGGCACTGCACGCGGTTGCCAAAAAAGCAATCAAGCGCAAGACCGGCGCGCGGGGGCTACGCTCCATCCTGGAGATGTCCCTGCTCGACATCATGTACGATCTGCCCAGTCTGGAAAGCGTGGCCAAGGTTGTGATTGACGAAAACACCATTACGGAGAATTCCAAACCCTTGCTGATCTATGCCGATCAGCCCAAAGTGTCCGGTTCCAACTGAACTTGTTCCGCAGGCCGCTTGTCTTGATGAAGTTGAAGTGGCTTGAATAAACGACAGTCGCACCCCATATGGGGTACGATTCTTTCGAGGAAAACATACAATGTCGGGCACTGCCGATCTCCCCAACGAAAAACTGGAACTGCCGCTCCTGCCGCTGCGCGACGTGGTAGTGTTCCCGCACATGGTCATCCCGCTCTTCGTCGGGCGGCCCAAATCCATCAAGGCGCTGGAAGCTGCAATGGAAACCGGCAAGAGCATCCTGCTCGTCGCCCAGCAGTCTGCGGCCAAGGATGAGCCCTCTGCCAGCGACCTCTACAGCGTCGGCTGCGTTGCCAATATCCTGCAAATGTTGCGGCTGCCCGACGGTACGCTCAAGGTACTCGTCGAAGGCGTGCAGCGTGTCCGCATCGAGGCGGTGGAAGACCGCCGCCAGATGTTTTTCGCCCGCGCGACTCCGGTGAAACCTTTTTCGGGCAAGGAAGGCACTGAAGTCGAAGCCATGCGGCGCGCGCTTACTGCCCAGTTCGACCAATACGTCAAGCTCAACAAGAAAATACCCGGCGAAGTCCTCGCCTCGCTCGCCAACGTCGACGACACGGGCCGCCTTGCCGACACCATTGCTGTCCACCTGCCGCTCAAACTCGAACAAAAGCAGGAAATCCTGCAAATGTTCGGGGTCGGCGAACGCCTCAACCGGCTGCTTGCGCAAATCGAAAACGAAATCGACATCCTTCAGGTCGAGAAGCGCATCCGTGGCCGCGTCAAGCGCCAGATGGAAAAGAGCCAGCGCGAGTACTACCTCAACGAACAGGTCAAGGCCATCCAGAAAGAACTCGGGGAAAGCGAAGACGGCGCAGACCTCGAAGAGATGGAAAAAAAGATCAGAACCGTGGGCATGCCCAAGGAAGCACTGGCGAAAACCCAGGCCGAGTTCAAGAAGCTGCGCATGATGTCGCCCATGTCCGCCGAAGCCACCGTGGTGCGCAACTACGTCGACACCATGATCGGCCTGCCGTGGAAGAAGCGCTCGCGCGTCAGTAAAGACCTTGCCGGAGCCGACAGGATTCTCAACAAGGATCACTACGGGCTGGAAAAGGTCAAGGAGCGCATTCTCGAATACCTTGCCGTCCAGCAGCGCGTCGACAAGGTCAAGGCCCCCATCCTCTGCCTCGTCGGCCCTCCCGGCGTGGGCAAAACCTCCCTGGGGCAATCCATCGCCAGGGCCACCAACCGCAAGTTCGTGCGCATGGCCTTGGGCGGTGTGCGTGACGAAGCCGAGATTCGCGGCCACCGCCGCACCTATATCGGCTCCATGCCCGGCAAGATTCTCCAGAACATGACCCGTGTCGGCGTCAAGAATCCGCTATTTTTGCTCGATGAAGTCGACAAGCTCGGCATGGATTTTCGCGGCGACCCATCATCGGCCCTTCTCGAGGTGCTCGACCCGGAGCAGAACCACACCTTCCAGGATCACTACATCGAAGTCGACTACGACCTCTCCGACGTGATGTTCGTTGCCACTGCCAACACCCTCAACATCCCGCCGCCCTTGCTCGACCGCATGGAGGTCATTCGCCTCTCCGGCTACACCGAAGACGAAAAGGTCAACATCGCCCACCGCTACCTGCTTCCCAAGCAGCTCAAGAACAACGGCCTCAAGCAGGCCGAACTCACGATCACGGATGAAGCCCTGCGCGACATCTGCCGCTACTACACGCGCGAAGCCGGGGTGCGCGGGCTGGAGCGCGAAGTCTCCAAGATTTGCCGCAAGGTCGTGAAATCCATCGTGCTCAAACCGCGCGCCAGCAAACTCGTCGTGAACGGCAAAAACCTCGACAAATACCTGGGGGTGCGTCGCTACAGCTTCGGCATGGCCGAAAAACAGAATCAGGTCGGGCAAGTCACCGGACTGGCTTGGACGGAAGTGGGCGGGGAACTGCTGACCATCGAAGCCGTGGCGCTCGCTGGCAAGGGCAAGGTCATGACGACCGGCAAACTTGGCGAAGTCATGCAGGAATCCATCCAGGCCGCGCTTTCCGTCGTGCGGCGGCGCGCCCACTCGCTGGGCATCGAAAACGACTTCTACCAGAAGAGCGACATCCACATTCACCTGCCCGAAGGCGCGATTCCCAAGGACGGCCCCTCGGCGGGCAGCGCCATCACCACCGCGCTGGTATCCATGCTCACAGGCATCCCCGTGTGCTGCGATGTCGCCATGACGGGCGAAATCACCCTGCGCGGCGAAGTCCTGCCTATTGGCGGCCTGAAAGAAAAACTGCTTGCCGCCGTGCGCGGCGGCATTGCCCGCGCCCTGATACCGGAAGAAAACATCAAGGACTTGGCCGAGATTCCGGATAACATCAAGAACATGATCGAAATCATCCCGGTACGCTGGATCGATCAGGTGCTCGAACTGGCGCTCGAACGCAAGCCCGTCCCGCTTGCCGAGTCGGAAGAAGTTTCGGTTCCGGCGAGCACGGACGAGCCGGCAGTGGGATCGTCGCAGCCCATCCGGGCGCATTGAAGGTTTTTGGGATGAGACCAGTCTGCTAGGAGACTGGTTTCGTGTTTATCTAAAGAAGGAGGGAAGACCAGCATGAACAAAACCGAACTGATCGACGCGATTGCCGAACGGGCAGGAGTAACCAAAGCGACGGCAGGCAAGGTGCTCGATGCCACCACGGCTGCCATCATGGCTACGCTCAAAAATGAAGAAGACGTTACCCTAGTGGGTTTCGGAACCTTCTACGTAGGCGAGCGCGCCGCGCGCACGGGCCGCAACCCGCGCACTGGAAAAGCCATCAAGATTGCCGCCGCCAAAACGCCGAGATTCAGGGCTGGCAAGGGCTTGAAGGACGCCGTACAATAAACGCCTTTTGGCAAAACAGCGCCCGTTATCCTGGCGCGGGTGCTTAGCTCAGTTGGTAGAGCGTCGCCCTTACAAGGCGAATGTCGGCGGTTCGAACCCGTCAGCACCCACCAATTAATCAAGGGCTTAGTGAGCAATCGCTAAGCCCTTTCCCTTTTAGGTCAATGAGAAATATTACTCAAGGGCCGGATTCAGCAGGACTGCTTACCGGCGTGAGCGCCTCCAGCAGCGCGGGTACGGTGTCGAAGCTGCGTTCAAACAGGTTATGGAACACGGGGCCGATATTGCTCATCAGCAGGATGAGGGAGAAAAAACCCGCAAGCATCGTGACGGGAAAGCCGATGGCAAAGAGGTTGAGTTGGGGCGATGCGCGGGTGAGTACGCCCATCGCGATATTGGTGACGAGGAGCACCGCGAGCATGGGAAGCGAGAGCAGGAAGCCGGTGGAGAAAATGGCGGCGCCGGCACGGGGAATGAAGCTCCAACCCTGGCCATTAAGCCCCGCGCCGACCGGCAGCCACTCAAAACTGCGCACCACGAGTTCGACCAGGATCAGGTGGCCGTCGAGGGAAAGAAAGAGCAGGGCGGCGACCATGCTCATGAAATCAGCGAGTACGGCGCTCTGTCCGCCGGAGTTGGGGTCGAAGAACAGAGCGAAGGAAAGCCCCATCTGCATGCCGATGAAGGAACCGGCAACGTCGATGGCGGCGAAGACGAGCCGGATGGCGAAGCCGATGGCCGCCCCGATGAAAACCTGCTGGCCGAGGATCATGAGGCCGATGCCGGAACCGGGCGCGATGTCGGGCATGGGCGGCGCGGCGGGCAGGACGGCAAGCGCGATGCCAAGCCCGACGCCCAGCCGAAAGCGCGTGGGCATGCCGCGATTGGAGAAGATGGGAGCGGACATCATCATCCCAAGCAGGCGCACGAGCGGATACATGAAGGCGGCAAGCCAGGCGTCGAGTTGGGCGGAAGTGACGCTGAAAAACATGGTTTTCCTTGGATTCGTGCGCCCTAAGTGATTTTCTCCCCTCTCTCCTTGCGGGAGAGGGGCAGGGGGAGAGGGGAATAGGTATACCTAGCTAATCATCGACGGGATGGAACTGAGGAGCCGCCGCATGAAATCGGTGATGGTCGTGATCATCCACGGTCCGGCAAGCACAAGGGTGAGGAAAATCGACACGACCTTGGGTACGAAGGTGAGGGTCATTTCGTTGATCTGAGTGGCCGCCTGAAAAATACTGACAATAAGTCCCGTGACGAGCGCGGCGAGAAACAGCGGCGTGGAGACCATGAGGGTGACTTCGACGGCCTGACGGCCCAGATCGACAACGGCGGTGGGGGTCATTCGTTTTCTCCAAAGACTTGGGGAGGCATCCTCATCCTTTCAGTCCGTTATGTGTAGGCAAAGCTGCGTACCAGCGAGCCGATGAGAAGCCCCCATCCGTCGACGAGTACGAAAAGCATGAGCTTGAAGGGCAGCGAGACGATGACGGGCGACATCATCATCATGCCCATCGACATGAGGACGGAGGCGACGACCATGTCGATGATGATGAAGGGGATGAAGACGATGAAGCCGATCTGGAAGGCGGTTTTGATCTCGGAGGTGAC
>WRJU01000200.1 GCA_009778425.1 Pseudomonadota bacterium | reverse complement strand
TAACGGTACGGGGAACTCCGCTACGCCTCACAGCAGTTCCCCATACCTTCCGACGAAGATTCTCTTGAATGCCGTCACCAGCGCCATGTACAGGAAAACCGTCAGTGCCAGCCACGGGAAGAACTCGAACGGCAGAGGGGCAAGACCTATCGACTTGCCGAGACTCGTGAAGGGGATGGCCGTCAAAGCCACAATCCCGGTCATCGTGAGCAGCGTGAGCGGTGCGGACGCGTGGCTCTGCACAAACGGCATCTTCGGCGTACGGAGCATATGGATGACGAGCGTCTGCGTCCACATGGATTCCACAAACCATCCTGCATGGAATACCGCTATAAAGAGCGTTGCCTGCGCTGACAAGTCTGGCGCGCGAAAATCCAGCGCAACTCCGCTGACACCGACAACCGCAGGGCAGATTATGAAGAAGAGCAACGCATAGGTCGTGATGTCGAATACAGAACTTGTCGGGCCGATCCATAGCATGAATTTGCCAATGGAAGAGGCATCCCATTTTCTCGGTTTGGCGAGAAATTCCTTGTCTACGTTATCCCACGGAATTGCCGTGCAGGAAAGGTCGTAAATCAGATTCAGCAGGATCAGTTGAATCGGCAGCATCGGTATGAATGGCAGAAAGGCGCTTGCGGCCAACACCGAGAACATATTTCCAAAATTGGAACTTGCCGTCATCTTGATGTATTTGATCATATTGGCGTAGGTCTTGCGCCCTTCGATAAGGCCTTGCTCCAGCACCATCAAATCTTTTTCCAACAAAATAACGTCGGCGGATTCCTTTGCAATATCCACGGCAGTATCCACCGAGATGCCCACGTCGGAAGCCTTCATCGCAGCCGCGTCGTTGATGCCATCCCCCATGTAGCCGACGCTATGGCCGTTGTTCCGTAAAGCGGTAATCACTCTTGCTTTCTGTTGCGGCGAGAGTTTTGCAAACACGCTCACTTCTTCTGCAGCCTTGCCCAAGGCCGTATCGGTCATGGCGTCCAAGTCCGAGCCGAGCAAAATGCGGTCGACGGGAAGCCCGACGTGACGGCAGACGCAGCGCGTTACCTTGTCATTGTCGCCGGTCAGGATTTTTACGCCAACACCGTACTCTTGCAGGGCTTTGATAGCGGCAGAGGTGGACTCCTTCGGGGGGTCGAGGAAGGCCAGATAGCCCATCAGCACCATATCCGATTCATCGGCGACCGAAAACGCGCCCACGGGGGACGGATTGTTCTTTTGCGCTACGGCAATGACACGCATACCGTCATCGTTGAGATCATCAACTTTCTTGAGGATATACGCCCGAATGTCGTCGGTCAGCGGTTCGACTTTTCCTTCGTATTCGGCAAATTTGCAAACCGAAAGCATTTCCTCAACCGCGCCTTTTGTAATCACTTGCGTTTTGCCGTTTGCCACCACGACGCTCATGCGGCGGCGCTCGAAATCAAACGGTATCTCGTCCACTTTTATGAACTTATTCGCAAGCCCTCGCAGTTCTTCGACCTTGTCCTGTTCTTCCTGCACCCTCTGGATAATGGCAACATCCATCAGGTTTTTCAGCCCGGTCTGATAATAGCTATTCAGGAAAGCATGGCGCAGCACACGGTTATCCTCCTGGCCGTGGATATTGAGGTGATAAAGCAAAACCACTCTATCCTGCGTCAGCGTTCCTGTTTTGTCGGTGCATAGAATATCCATCGAGCCAAGATTCTGAATGGAGTTCAGGTTCTTGATGATGGTCTTTTTTTGCGACATGGCCACCGCGCCTTTGGCAAGGCAGGTCGTGACGATCATCGGGAGCATTTCGGGCGTAAGCCCTACGGCCACCGACAAGGCGAACAATATGGCCTCTATCCAGTCGCCTTTGGTGAATCCATTGACGAACAGGACGATGGGAACCATCACCAGCATGAAACGGATCAACAGCCATGAGACGGTGTTGATACCCCTTTCAAAGCTGGTCTGCACAGGTTTGGCGCTGACGCTTTTCGCCATTTCGCCAAAAATCGTGTCGTCTCCAGTGGCCGCTACAACGCCTGTTGCGCTGCCGCTGATAACGTTGGAACCCATAAACGCGAGATTGGGCATTTCGGTCAGGGCATCGCCGCCCTGAACTGCGCCGGATGTTTTTTCTACCGGCTCACTCTCGCCGGTCAGTGCCGACTGACTGATGAACAAGTCTTTGGCATGGATGATCCGCATGTCGGCGGGAACCATGTCGCCTGCCGCAAGATGCACAATATCGCCTACGACCACATCTTCAAGAGGGATTTCCCGATTTCCCGTTTCCTGCCGCCGCACATTGGTCGTGGTCGTTATCATCTTCAGCAGGTTTTCAGCGGCATGCCCGCTTCTTGTTTCCTGCACGAACCGCAATATGCCGGAAACAAGCACCATCGTCAGGATGATGATAACGGCCATCGGGTCGGCTTCTCCCGGAGCCACCAAAACAATGTCCGTGAAAATAGACACCGCCGCCAGCCCGGACAAGATAGCGGTAAAAGGATTGATAAACGCCTTGCAGATACGCTTGAACAGGGAATCCTTTTTACCGTGCGTCACCCTGTTATTGCCAAATTTCTCGCGTGCATCGTCCACAAGGGCTTCGTTTAAGCCCTCAAGTGTCGTACCCAGTTTGTTGAACAGAATTTCTTTTTCAGAGGCGGCGGCGAATTTCAACCTGCTATTCAGTTCGTCACGGCGCACCATTGCCTCAAGCGTCTTTCTTGTTTCGGCGCGATTATTTTTGACCTTGCGCATTTCTCCGACTCCTTGCCATAAAAAAACCACCGTTTGAATCTCAAACGGTGGCATGAGGAGTTGGCTTGCAAACCCCCGCCGGTTGAGCGGAGGCAGATTCTAGGTGGGGCGCATAGGCGCATCGGCGCAGCGCCGCCGGGTATCTCCGCAAACAGGCACATCCCCGTCAGGACCATCGTTTGAGCTGTGTCGATAACTACTGTCTGGGTCCATGTTCTTACCTCCTGATGCGGTCAGTGAGCGGCGTTTTACGCACCTTGGATGTACTTGTCAAGTCTTTTAAGCATGTACAAAACTTTCCTTTCCCATAAGCGGGAGAAGGATAACGACACACCTGTGTTCGATGCGTATTCAGTTTTCGGCAGCTTCGTATTGATAACCGAAAACTTCCAGCAGGGAAGCTGTCTCGAACAGCGGCAAGCCCATGATGCCGGAGTAGCTGCCACGTATTTCCGTGATGAAGGCCGCAGCGCGGCCCTGTATGCCATAGGCTCCCGCTTTGTCCATTGGTTCGCCGGTCGCAATATAGCGGCAGATGTCGTCCTGGGTGAGCGAACGGAATGTCACCTCGCTCACTGAGAGGCGCGATTGGGTACGTCTGCCATTGCTGACTGCAATTGCGGTCAGAACTTGGTGGCTGCGACCGGAGAGACGCCAAAGAATGGCGTTTGCGTCGTCGGCATCAACAGGCTTGCCGGTGATGCAGCCATCGATATTGATTGCGGTATCGGCTGCCAACACAGGATGGCGCGGCAGTCCACGCCAGAGCGCACGTCGCATGCCAGCATGCGCTTTGTTGAGCGCCACGCGCTCGACGTAATGCTCGGGAGATTCGCCTGGAAGCGGCGTTTCGTCGACATCGGTGTCAAAGCCGCGCTCGCCGGAGCGAAAAGCAAGCACGTCGAACTTCACGCCGATCTGGTGCAGCAGGTCACGGCGGCGAGGGCTGGAAGAGGCCAGATAGATGCTGGAAAGAGTCGCTGGCACGATTTACGCTTCTTTTATCTCTTACTCACGATGATAGGGATGGTGGCGCGTGATGCTCCATGCCCGGTAAAGCGCTTCGGCGAGCAAGGGGCGCACGAGCGCGTGGGGCAGGGTGAGGCTGGAGAGCCGGATGGATTCATGCGCGAGTGCCTTGAACGTCGGGGCGAGGCCGTCCGGCCCACCAATGATGAAAGAAACATCCTCGCCGCTGCCACGCCATTCTTCCAGGCGATGTGCCAGTGCCACGCTGGTGAAATCAGCGCCGCGTTCATCGAGGATCACCCTGCGGCAACGCGGCGGCAGAGCGGCTTCGATGCGGGCTGCTTCGGCTTCCATCATCATCAGCGGCGTTTTCCCTGCGTTGCGCGCCTCGGCTTTGACTTCGATCAGCTCTAGCGGCAGCTCACGCGGCATGCGACGGGCGAAGTCATCGAAACCGGCTTGTATCCAGGCGGGCATGCGATGGCCTACGGCCACGACGACAAGCCGCATGTTTTACGCTCCCGTCGCGTTTGTGGCGGTGCGGTGGGGCAGGGCGGTCGTCCAGAGTTCTTCGAGACGATAATAGGCACGGATGGCTGGCTGCATGACGTGAACAACGATTTCGCCCAGGTCGACCAGCACCCATTCGCCGTTTTCCTCGCCTTCGATGCCGAGCACTTTGGTTCCCGCCGCGTGCGCACGATCCAGGACATTGTGCGCAAGCGCCCGTGTCTGTCTGCCGGAATCGCCGCTGGCAACGATGATGCGCTCAAATTGTGAGGTGAGGCGGGAGGTGTCGATGACTTCGATGTCACGCGCTTTAATGTCCTCAAGGGCGCTGATGACGATCTGTTCCAGGTCGGATATGTTCATATAACAGACTTCAGCCCGAACCGGCCAAATGAAAAAAGGTTTCAAGGTCCTTGTAAATCTTCTCGGAAAGCATGCCCCTTCTCAGGTTGTCGGTTACTTGCACGGAGTAACGGCACTGCTGGCTGTCGCCGTGCTGAGCGATGTTTTGGGCGAATTCTTCCTTGAAGTTGGCGTAGGTGTAGGGCTGGTTGCTGCGCATCTGTTTGATGCCGGGTATGGCCAGCGCACTGCTTTCGCGCCCTGGGGGCCAGGCGGGCCTGGCAATGACGTTGACGTTGTTGATATTGGTGGAGCCAGAGCGTGGCAATGATAATTCAATGGAGAGCAGGGGCTGGATCTTGCCCGCTCTGTCGAACCAACAGGGTAGGTTGGCTCTGTCGCCAAGACTCTCCAGGCGGGCGCGCAAAAAAGCGATTTGCGCGCGCAGGGCGCTGTTTCCACCGTCCGCCGCGCGTGACGCACTTCCTCCAATGGCTCTACTTGTGGCCGATTCGGCCAGCAGGGATTTGAACGATTGCGAGTCGGTAAGCAACCATTGTTCCCAAGCGGGGTCTTGTCCCGGCACGAGCGGCAGGCCGAGTTCCCTTTCGACCAGGGCTTCGATGTTCCGTTTGAAATAGATGGCGGCTAACACCTTGGAAATGATTTCGCTGTCGGGGAGCTTGTCCGTCCCGGGCGTGCTTGGTTCCGTGGTCAGAAATTCCTGCTCCAGCCGCGCGCGCAGTTCGAGCGCCGAAACCAGTAACTCTGCGCTGGCTCCGTCCAGAACAGGGTTTTTGCTTGCCTGCGTCAGCACTTTCCTGGCTTCGCTCAATCCCATCAGTTGTGCGCCGAGTTCCTGTATCCGTTTCTTCGCAGTGGCGAGCTCGGTTTCCGTTTTTGTCTTGTCGAGCAGGGCACGGATGACTTCATTGGCGTTGACGCCTTCTTCCGAGAGCCGGTCTTGAAGTTCCTGACGGACGGCTTCAAACGCCTCCTGCTGCGCGAGGGATACACCCTCCTGCGGCTGATCCAGGCGGACGAGCGCCTCCGTGTGTACCGCGCTCGTGTCGGTATACATCCGGCTGAATATGATCAGCAGGAAAAAAACGAAAATGAACGCGATTCCGATCAGGGAAAACCTGAAAACGCTTTCGTTGCCTCTATACATCGGTCGCCCGTCTCAAAAAAACCGTTTGCCAGACCGTTACTGTGCCTGTTCCTGAAAATATCGGCGCATCGCCATGAGCGCCTGCTTGATGAGCGAGAGTTCCTTGTTCGACTGTTGGATTTGCTCGGATAACAAGCGGGCTTGCTCCTGGAATGCGGATGACATTTCTTCTTGCTGGGAACGGTTGATTTCGATGATCTGCTCCTGCTGTAGGCGGCTGGCCTCGATAATCTGCTTCACAGCCTGATTTTGCGCCATGATGACGGAAGAGATGTCGCTGTATTGTTTCTGGCTGGTATCGAGCTGTTGAACCAGCGCTTTGCTCTGTGTGATGACTGTGGCGGACATTTCGGTCTGCTGGACGCGGCCAGCCTCGATGGCCTGCCCCTGCTTGAGCATTGCGGCAGAGGCTTCAGCATATTGTTTCTGGCTGGTTTCGATGTGCTGCGTCAGCGCCCGGTTCTGGGACATGATCGTGCTGGAGATGTCGGCTTGCTGCTTGCGGTTGTTCTCGACCTGTTGAGCCAGGGACTGACTTTGGGAGATGACAGCATTCGATATATCGGCATATCGCTTCTGGGTGGCTTCGATGTGCGCGATCAGCCCGTCGTATTGTTTCTGGCTGATTTCGATCTGGCCGGTCAGCGCCTCGCCTTGGGCAGCGAGCGAGGCTTCCATGCCCCGGTACTGTTTCTGCGCCGTGTCGATATATTGGGCCAAAGCCTGTCCCTGGGCGAGAATTTCGGCCGATATTTCGCCCTGCTGCCCCTGGGATGCCTCGATGGCCTGGCTTTGGGCAATGACGGCGGCGGATACCGCGTCGTTGTGTTTCTTGCTGTCTTCGATCTGGCTGGACAGCACTTGGCCCTGAGTCGCGATGGCGGCAATCATTTCTGTCTGCTGTTTATGGCTGTCATCGACATATTGCGCCAGCGCACGGGATTGGGAGATGGCCGAGGCAGCCATTTCTTCATGCTGCTTGCGGGCGGTTTCGGCGTTCTCGGTCAGGGCATTGCCTTGGGCAAAGATCGCTTCCGACAGTTCATCGTAATGTTTCCTGCTGTTTTCAACGTGCTGGAGCAGAACATCGCTTTGCGTGGTAATTGCGCCCAGGGTTTCGGTGTGCTGCTGCTGGTAGATTTCGGCTTGTTTGGTCACGGCGTGGCTTTGGGCGACGACTACGCTTGAGATGTCGGAATACTGGTTGCGGCTGTCTTCGACGAACTGCCTGAGCGCCTGGCTCTGGGTGGCGAAGGCGGCTGAAACGTCGGCATGCTGTTGACGGGAGAGTTCGATGTTCCGGGACAGCGCTTCGGTCTGGGTGACGATGACGGTAGAGACGTCGGCATACTGCTTCTGGTTGGTTTCGACATACTGAACCAGGGCTTCGGATTGCGCGATGACCGCCGCCGAGGCTTCGGCATGCTGTCTTTTGTTGCTTTCGACGAATTGCGCGAGTGTTTCATGCCGCTGTTGGTCGGCTTCGATCTGCCGAGCCAGTGCCTGTCCCTGCGCGACGACCGAAGATGACAGTTCGGCGTATTGTTCGCGGCTCATGTCGACATGCGCCCTGAGGGTCTCGCTCTGCGAGGCGGTCGCCGCCGAGGCGTCGAGCAGTTGCTTCTGGCTGGTTTCGATGTATTGCATCAGCGTCTGGGCTTGAGCCGTGGCCGCGTTCGTCAGGTCGGACTGGTGTCTGCCCTGGGCGATTACCGTGGCGGATAGTTCCGCGAACTGCTCGCGGCTTGCGTCGACCTGCTGTGCAAGCGATTCGCTTTGCGAGGCGATGGCGGTCGAGGCTTCGAGCTGTTGTTTTTGGCTGGCTTCGACGTAACGGGCCAGCGCCTGGGTATGGGAAACGACGGCAGACGAGATTTCGTTGTATTGCTTGTGATTGCTCTCGATTTGGCGCTCCAGTATCTGGGTCTGAGTCTGGACTGCGACCGTTATCTGGGCTTGCTGCTCGGCATTTTGAGCCAGCGCCTTGCCTTGGGTGGAAATCTCGGCCAGAGCCGCGCTGTGCTGCTGTTGGCCGCTTTCGATGAACCTGTTCAACGCCACACCCTGGGCGGCGACTGCGCCGGACACTTCGGCATAGTGCTGAGTATTGGCGTCGATGTGCTTGGCCAGCGCCTCGGTTTGCGTGGTGAACGCAAAGGCCGCTTCCGATTGATGTTGTCGGTTGTTTTCGAGGGATTCGGTCAAGGCACGGCTCTGGGCAATCGCCATTTCGGACAACTCGGCCTGCTGTTTCCGGGACAGGTCGATCTGCTGCGTCAACGCCTCGGTCTGAGCGGAAACCGCAGATGAAAGCCGTGTCTGCTGTTCGATGTTCTGAGCCAGCGCCTCGCTTTGAGCCAGCACCGTGGCCGATGTGTCGGCAAATTGCTTGCGGCTGGCTTCGATCTGTTCGGTCAGGGCCGACCCCTGGGCGGCAAGGGCATTTGTCATCTCGGACTGCTGTTGCTGGCTGGCAGAGACATAGCGGGAAACTTCCCGGGCTTGAGTCGTTACCGTTTCCGACATTTCGGTGTATTGCTTGCCGCTGGTCTCGACATGCTTGTTCAGCGATTCGCCCAAAGCCTTGATCGAGGCGATCATCGCGTTTTGCTGTTGCTGACTGGCTTGTACGTATTTGCTCAGTACATCGGTTTGGGTCACGACCGCGCCCGACAGTTGATCGACGTTGTCCTGCGCGGAATTCAGGGACTGGGCGATGGCTTCCATCGTCTCGACCTGGCCCCTGGAATTGGCGAGAAGGCTTTCCTGCTCCTTGGCCAGTGTGATGACATGGCCCAGCGCGTCCCCAATCTCGGAGGTTCGTTCGCGTACTTCGGCCAAGGCAGGGCGGAGGCTGTCGAGGGAAGCGGAGACGTTCCCGGTCAGGGACATCAGACTCTGTGTTGTTTGCGCAATGCTGGTGCCAAGGTTGTCCACCGGTTTTTCGAGTGCACTGACGAAGTAGTCGTCGGGGAGCACGATGCCTTCCCGCAAGCGCTTCTCGACCGCATCCGTGTAGCTGTTTATGGAATTGGCCAACTTCTTGCCGGCTACGTCGATGTTGGTCATGGATCGGGTGATCGTGTCCCTGTTCGACTGCGTCAGCTCAGCGAGGGAGTTGCCGATCTCTTTGATGCTTTTCTCGGCCACGCTCGTGACGCTGAGGGAGAATTCCGTTACAGCCGTATCGGCGCTCTTGGAGATACGCGTAACTGCGTCGCGGGAGGCGTCTCCGAGGTGTGTGCTGAAGTTCTGCATGTTCGCCAGCGCCTCGTTCAACTGACGGTACAGCTTGCGCGCGGCGCTGATGGCGTTTTCTTCGGCATTGTCCATTGCGTCGACGAGGTTGGGTTTGAAGCCGACGTAGTAGAGCCTGGTAATGAGGCCGGCGACGGTACTGGCCAGGGCGACCCCGAATCTCTGCGCGATGATGGCCCATTGCAGGGAGTTGTCCTGCATGTCGTACAGGCAGGCGGAAAGCGAGATGATGGTAGCGATGAAGCCGAGGTAATAGCACGAATCGCCGAAGTTCTCGTTTGAAAGCTCCCGCTGGCGGGTCGTTACTCCCAGTCCGATGTACAAGGCCATGACCCCCAACGGGAAGATCAGCCAGAACCAGGGTTCGGATATGCCGAAAGACACACCGATCACGGCTATGAGGATCAGCAGGAAAACCGCAGAGAGAAAGAGATATTTAACGTTCATGATCCCGGCTTTTGAGCCTCCCCGCCACGAATGACGGAGACTGTGCCCAACACATGTTCAAATGTTAAACAGAAGGACTGACGCCGAACCGGAGAGAACGAGCGTCGATAATGAGTAACGTTAGCGGAAAAACGGCTCGTCCGGAACCCCGGAAAATATTATCATGCCTTTGATTTAGCGTCATTACAGTTAAGATTCAGGTCAAGGACTCACGAACGGTAGTCGGCGTTGATCTTTACATAGTCGTAGGAAAAATCGCAGGTCCAGATCGTGGCCTTCGCCTGCCCACGCGCGAGGTCGACGCGCACGGTGAGTTCGTCGTGTTTCATGATCCGTGCGCCAGTTTCCTCAACATAGCTCGCCGCGCGGCCTCCGCGTTCGGCGATCAGCGTTTCCTCTTCCGGGTTGCCGAGCCAGACCCGCAGATGTTCCACGTCGAGATCGTCAATGTCCGCGTAACCAATTGCGGCGAGGATGCGCCCAAGGTTGGGGTCGGATGCGAAAAAGGCGGTCTTGACCAGCGGCGAGTGCGCAACAGAGTAGGCGATGCGGCGGCATTCCTCTCGGGTCCTCCCGCCTTCGACCGCGATGCTCATGAATTTGGTCGCGCCTTCGCCGTCACGGACGATGGATTGCGCCAGCCGGATGGCGACCGAGGCGATGGCATGGGCGAGCGCACGGGCTTCATCGCTGGCGGCGTCCGTGATTTCAGCGTTGCCCGCCTGGCCGGTGGCAATGACGATGAAAGAGTCGTTGGTCGAGGTGTCGCCGTCGACGGTGATGCTGTTGAACGATGCGTTCGTCGCCTCAAGGGTGATGGCTTCGAGCAGGGATTGGCTGATCGCCGCGTCGCAGGCGATGAAGCCGAGCATGGTCGCCATGTTCGGGCGTATCATGCCTGCGCCCTTGGACATGCCGGTGATCGTGATGGTTTTGCCGCCAAGGGCGATCTGTTCCGAAACTGCCTTGGCAAGCGTGTCGGTGGTCATGATTGCGTGTGCGGCATCGAACCATGAATCCGTCCGCAAGTCGGCTACCGCACGGGGCAGTCCCGCGAGCAGACGCTCCATTGGCAGCGGTTCGAGGATGACGCCGGTGGAAAACGGCAATACTTGATCTGCGTCGATGGCGAGGATGCCCGCCAGCGCCTTGCAGGTGGCGCGGGTATCACTCAATCCCTGTTCGCCGGTTCCGGCGTTGGCGTTGCCGGTATTGATG